>JBOICL010000370.1:0-3161 GCA_050740055.1 Stenotrophobium sp. | reverse complement strand
GCGCAGCATCGCATCGACAGCGCACAGGCCAGGCTGGATGATCTCAAGAAAGGGCGCCGCGCCGAGGAAATCGATGTGGCGCGCGCGCAGTTGCGACAGGCAGACGCGGAGCGCGATCTTGCGGCGGCACAGCTCAAGCGCCAGTCGGGATTGCAGCAGAAGGGCCTGATCAGCGCCGATCAGCTCGATCAGGCGCGTACGCAGGCGGCAGCCTCCGCCGCTCATGCACGAGAGCTGGAGCACCAGTTGCGCGTGTCGCAGCTCGCCGCTCGGCCCGACGAAATCGCCGCAGCATCGCAGGACGTCAAGGCTGCCGAGGCACAGCTGGCGCAGGCGCAGTGGTCACTGGCGCAAAAATCAGTCGTTGCACCCGCCGCCGGCCGTATCGAAGAGGTTTATTACCGGGTGGGTGAATTCGCCGCGGCCGGTGCGCCAGTGGTATCGCTGCTACCGCCGCAAAATCGCAAGCTGCGGCTCTTCGTCCCGGAAACCGAACTCGGGCGCGTGCATGCCGGCATGACGGTGCGCGTCAGTTGCGACGGTTGCGGTGCTCCATTCTCCGCGAGCATCCGCTTTATCGCCTCCGCTGCGGAGTTCACGCCGCCGGTGCTGTATGACCGTTCGCAGCGTGCGCGGCTGGTGTACCTGGTCGAAGCCTATCCGCAGGAACAGGACGCGCTGAGGCTGCATCCGGGCCAGCCGGTGGATATCGAACTGCCCCATGGATGAGGCGATCATCGCGGTCGAAGGGCTGTCCAAGTCCTTCGGCAAGAAGCGCGTGGTGAATGCGCTCACCTTGAGCGTGCGGCGCGGGCAGATTTTCGGCTTTCTCGGACCCAACGGCAGTGGCAAGACCACCTCGATCCGCATGCTCTGCGGGCTGCTGACGCCAGACGCGGGCAGCGTCACCTGTCTCGGTTATGACGTGCGCAAGCAGACGGCGGAGATCAAGCGTGAGGTCGGCTACATGCCGCAGCGTTTCGGCTTCTACGAGGACCTGACCATCCGCGAGAATCTCGATTTCATCGCGGCGGTTTACGAGATGCCGAACCGCCGCGCCGTCGTGGATGGAGCGTTGAAGCAGCTTGGCTTGCAGCAACGCCAGAACCAGCTCGCCGGTGCGCTCTCCGGCGGCTGGAAGCAGCGCATGGCCCTGGCTGGTTGCCTGCTACACGAACCCAAGCTGTTGTTGCTGGACGAGCCCACGGCGGGCGTCGATCCCAAGGCGCGGCGCGACTTCTGGGACGAAATCCGCCGTCTCGCCGACACCGGCGTGACGGTGCTGGTGAGCACGCACTACATGGACGAGGCCGAGCGCTGCGACCGCCTCGGCTACATTGCCTACGGTGATCTGCTGGCGCAGGGCACGGCGGAGGAATTGCGCGCGCGCTTCGGCGTAACGCGGCTGGAGGACGTGTTCATCCGCGTCATGCAGACCGTGGAGGACAAGACGTGAGCGCGTGGTTCTCATGGGCGCGGTTGCTCGCGGTGGTGCGCAAGGAGTTCATCCAGTTGCGCCGCGACCGCCTCACTTTCGCGATGATGGTGGGCGTGCCGATCCTGCAACTAGCGCTGTTCGGCTTCGCCATCAACTCCGATCCCAAGAATCTGCCAACCGTAGTGGTGTCCGCCGAGCACAGCGAGTTCACGCGCAGCCTGGTCGCGGCGCTGCGCAACTCGGGCTACTTCGACATCGTCGGCACGCCTGCGACCGAGGCTGAAGCGGATCGCCTGATCGCGCTGGGCGAGGTGCAGTTCGTGCTGCGCATTCCGCCGGATTTTAGCCGGCGCCTGGTGCGTGGTGAGCATCCGCCCCTGCTGCTCGAAGCCGACGCCACCGATCCCGCCGCCACCAGCAATGCGCTGACGGCAGTGCAGCAACTGGCGCAGACGGCGCTCAATCACGATTTGCTCGGGCCCCTGCAAAATCTGCAAGCCGCACCGCCGCCAGTCAGCCTGATCGTGCACCGTCTCTACAACCCGGAAGGGCTCACCCAGTACAACATCGTGCCGGGTCTGATGGGTGTGATCCTGACCATGACCATGATTATCATGACGGCGCTCGCGGTGACGCGCGAAGTCGAGCGCGGCACCATGGAAAACCTGCTGGCGACGCCGGTGCTACCAATCGAGGTGATGATCGGAAAAATCCTGCCTTATGTGCTGATCGGCTATATCCAGGTGCTGGTGATCCTGCTCGCCGCGTATTACGTCTTCAACGTACCGATCGTCGGCAGCCTTATCCTTCTGCTCGCCTGTGTGCTGGTGTTCATCCTCGCCAACCTCACCGTCGGCATCACGTTTTCCAGCCTCGCGCGCAACCAGACGCAGGCGATGCAGATGGGTTTCTTTTTCTTCCTGCCGTCGATCCTGCTGTCCGGCTTCATGTTCCCGTTCCGCGGCATGCCGGGCTGGGCGCAGGACATCGGCGAACTGCTGCCGCTGACGCATTTCCTGCGCATCGTGCGCGGCGTGATGCTCAAGGGCAGCGGGCCGCTGGAAGTCTGGCCGCACCTGTGGCCGCTGCTACTGTTCACCGCCGTGGTGCTGGCGCTGGGGCTCAAGCGATATCGCCGCACCTTGGATTAACGGGTCACCCGCTCTTGATGCTTGGTTTACGATATTGTTTTTATATATTTAATAAATATTTAATTAGTTATTAAATAAAAACAGTTTCCTATCGCCCTATCAGAGAGCGGGTGGCGCAGGCATCCACTTTACGCTGCGTTAAATGAGCTGCGATTCACTTGAAATGAGCGCTGGCAGCCACATGTCTGGCGCAGTCCTTAAACATCTTCAGGAAAACCATGTCCGCAGAAAAACACGAGTTCCAGGCCGAAACGAAGCAGCTGCTGCGCCTGATGATCCACTCGCTCTATTCCAACAAGGAAATCTTCCTGCGTGAGCTGATTTCGAATGCCTCGGACGCCGCCGACAAGCTGCGCTTTCTCGCCATCGCCAAGCCGGAACTGCTGGGCGATGACACTGAGCTGAAGATCGACATCAGCGTCGATAAGGCCGCAGGCACGCTGACGATCAAGGACAACGGGGTCGGCATGTCGCGCGAGGAGGTGATCGAGAATCTCGGCACCATCGCCAAGTCTGGGACCAAGAAATTTCTCGAATCACTGACTGGTGAGCAGCAGAAGGATGCGCAGCTC
>JBOICL010000369.1:0-4072 GCA_050740055.1 Stenotrophobium sp. | reverse complement strand
GTACGGCCCCAACTACGCGGTGCCGGCGCTGTTCCTGCGCTGGTTTCCACCGTGGTTCGTCGGGGTGGCTTTCGCGGCAATCGCGATCGGCGCGCTGGTGCCGGCGGCAATCATGTCGATCGCCGCGGCCAACCTCTACACGCGCAACATCTACCGCGAATACCTGCGCCGCGACTGCACACCGGCGCAGGAAGCACGCGTGGCCAAGCTGGCGTCGCTGGTGGTCAAGCTCGGCGCGCTGGCCTTCGTGCTGCTGCTGCCGCAGAAATACGCGATCCAGCTGCAACTGCTCGGCGGCATCTGGATCATCCAGACGCTGCCGGCAATCGTGATCGGCCTCTACACGCGCCGCCTGCACCACGGCGCGCTGATCGCCGGCTGGGGGGCGGGCATGAGCGCCGGCACCTGGATGGCGGCAAGCCAGCAGTTCAAGGCGATCTATCCGCTGCACCTCGGCGGCGTCACCATCGCCGGCTACGCCGCGCTGTACGCGCTGCTGCTGAACCTCGCCGTGACCGTGATCCTGTCGCTGCTCGCCGCACGGCTGGGCTGGCACGGCGGCGCCGATGGCACGGTGCCGACGGACTATGTGGATGCGGACGAAACGCCGGCCGGCCAGACGTAAGGGCTTGGGCCGCATGAGGGGTTAGCGAGCCGCCAGCGACACGGTGCTTTTGCGAAGTAAAGCACCGTGTCGGCACCCGCTCTGTCCAGAACGGAATGACTGTCTGTTATTAATTACGGACTTATATACTTGACACCACAAGTTACTAGAGCTAGTATTTACCCATAGTCTAGGAACTTACGTCATGTCCTCAATCAATCAACCGCATTTCCAGAACGAGGAAGCAGCCTTCAAATATCTTGAAGGCATCCGCTGGCCCACCGGCCCTGTTTGTCCGAAGTGCGGCGTCATTAACCACGCCTATAGTCTTCGCAAAACTGGCACCTATCGCTGTGCCGAAAAAGGCTGCCGCAAGGATTTCACGGTTCGTATCGGAACGGTGTTCGAGGATAGCCCAATCAAACTGCATAAGTGGCTGATGGCCGCTTTCCTTGTGTGCGCCAGCAAGAAAGGCATGAGCAGCCACCAGATACACCGCATGCTTGGCGTCACTTACAAAACTGCTTGGTTCATGACGCATCGTCTGCGTGAAGCGATGAAGGAGGTTGGTGGACTGCTTGGCGGCGGCGGCGAGCCGGTCGAAGTGGACGAAACCTACTGGGGCAACAACGACAAGCTCAAGCCAGGCGCTCGTGGCGGCTCACACAAGATGAAGATTGTCTCACTGGTCGAGCGCGACGGCGACAAGCGCAGCTTCCATGTTGCCCGCGTCAATGAGAAAACACTGCGGCCGATTCTTGTCAGTCAGATCGCCAAGAAAGCGCGCCTGATGACGGATGAGGCTGCTGTGTATCCGCGCTTCAAGCAAGACTTTGCGTCTCATGAAGTCGTGAATCACAGCATCAAGGAATATGTGCGCAACGATGTAACCACCAATAGCGTGGAGTCGAGTTTCGCTCTGCTCAAGCGCGGACTGGTCGGAACTTTTCACCATGTCAGCGAGCAGCACCTACAGCGTTACGCTGACGAGTTCGATTTCCGCTGGAATCAGCGTAAAGTAACCGATGTTGCAAGGGCTGATTCTTTGCTCTCGCAGATTGCAGGTAAACGGCTTATGTACCTGGACTCATCCAGCGTCGGTGCATAACCTCGACGTACTATCCAATGGCAATTGATCCGAAACAGATCACGACGGACATCACCCTCGAACTCGACGAGGAAGAGATTTCTATTGCCGATTTTCAGCGCGCCTTCGATGGCTTCTTTGGCTTGGTCAAAGAAGTGACTAAAGCCGTTGCTCCACGCCGTAACCCAAATGCGTGGGCTGTGAAAGTCTATGAGGGTAGCGCAGGGGTCGGCGTTTCCAATTTAGGCAGCGAATTCTCTGTTGAAGAAATTTCGTCTATTACGAACACGTTGTTTGCCGGATTAGATGCCCTGAAAGAAGGGGCGCGAAATTCGTTTTTCAGCGACAGGGCTATTGAGCACGCCAAAAGCATTGCAAATATCTTCAAGGGCACGAAGGTTCAACCGAATGTGCGATTGTGGTCGAAGCGTGATCGTGCATTGCCTATCAGCCGTGCGTTAGTGGAAAAGGCCACGGAAATCCTTGCCCCGGCTTATGAGGAGCAGGGCGCAGTCGAAGGGACGCTTGAACGACTCGAATCGCATACCAAGCTGCAATTCGTTATTTACGATGTGATTGATGAACGCGCTGTTCGTTGTGAAATCACGGAAGGCTTGATGGAACAGGCTTGGAAGGCATGGCGGCAGCGCGTTGAAGTCAGTGGATCGGTGAAATACCGGAAGGATGGAATGCCTGTTAGCGTGAAAGCTTCCAAAATCATTCCATTCCCGCAGAAGTCTGAAATTCCAACGGTGCAACAGATGCGCGCTCTACTCGGGTAGCGCGCATGGCAAATCGGCCTGTCGTTTATTGGGATTCAGATGCGTTCCTCGCCCTCATTAACGGGGACAAGGATGGTGCCGATTTGCAGGGTTGCAATGATGTTTGGACTGCGGCGGATAAGGGGTTGCTCCACATCATCACTTCAACTTTGACCACGGCTGAGGTCATTCACAAGAAGGGCACGCCGAAATTAGACCCATCAAAAAGGCCGCTTGTCAGTAATTTTTTCCGCCAGCACTTCATCAGCCAAAAGCCACTCACGCGGGAAATAGCGGAAGGCGCACGGGACGTGGTTTGGGATTGCGGAATAATGCCCAAAGACGCGATTCATGTAGCGACTGCGGCAGCTTTTAGAATTCTTGAACTTCATACGTTCGACCGCGAGCTTCTTGCGGCCAAAACAATTACCGTTGCTGGCTTCACACTTCAAATCTGCAAACCGCATGCGTCGGCCCAGTCGGAGATTCCCCTTGAAGATACAAACAAATCAAACGAATAAGCTCAAGGCTGATGGTTACGATGAAGGGCGCATTCCATTTGATGATGTTATGCGCAAACTTTTGCAAGCAAAGCCGCAGCGCAAAACGTCAAAGCCCAAAAAAGAAAAATTGAAAAAACAATAACATCAAAAATATTTATGAGGGATTAACATGACAAGGGCGCAAGCACGCAAGCAAGCAAGCAAGCAAGCAAGCAAGCATTAGAGGCGCGAACTAGAAAAAGTTCACAAAAATATCATGCGGGCGACCTCGATAATTCGTCGCGCGCAAATCTTGCAGAACCCCAGCAAAAATTTGGTTCATCAAGTAACCGGGCGCTATCGAACGCAAAGAAAGCCAAGCAGGATGAGTTCTACACGCAACTCAACGACATCAGCAACGAGCTAAAGCATTACAAGGCACAGCTACGTGGCAAAATCATCCTGTGCAATTGCGACGATCCGTTCGAGAGCAATTTCTTCAGGTATTTCGCGCTCAATTTCAATACGCTCGGTCTTCAAAAGCTAATTGCCACGAGCTATGTGAAGTCGCCCATCGTCGGCGGGCAGTTGCCGTTACTGGATATTGAAGGGCTGAAGCCAGACGGCAAAGAACCCTACGCAATCGAAATCAACGAAGTGCCAGACCATAAACGCAAGGGGGCAACCGACCTTTCGGACGTGGAATACCTACTCAGGAGCAATGCCAACACATCACGGGCCATCCACGGCGACGATCTTTACGGCCCCGGCGACTTCCGCAGCCGCGAGTGCGTGGAATATCTCAAGGAAGCAGACATTATCGTCACCAATCCGCCATTCTCATTGTTTCGTGAGTATGTTGCGCTGCTGGTGGAGCATGACAAGCGATTTCTTGTCATTGGCAACATGAATGCCACTACCTATAAGGGGTTTTTTATTTTAATCCGTGACGGCAAAGTCTGGTACGGCCCAAGTATAAATAGTGGAGATCGAGAGTTTAGAGTTCCAGATGACTACCCGCTTAACAGCTTGCTGAAAAACGCAGTAAAACTTCGGCGTCTACAACGTGCGAATCAATTTTTTCGCGATGCGCGCCAGTCATGCGCGCCTCAGTGCTCGCCATTTTCTGCTTGATGGA
>JBOICL010000368.1:0-2104 GCA_050740055.1 Stenotrophobium sp. | reverse complement strand
GGCTTGCGGCGCGCGTGAAGGTGATGTCACGGCTGGATCTGGCGGAGCGCCGCATTCCGCAGGACGGCCGCATCAAGCTGAACCTGTCGAAAACCACGGCCATCGATTTCCGCGTCAGCACCTGCCCGACACTGTTCGGCGAGAAGATCTGCTGCCGCATTCTCGATCCCAGCAGCGCGCAGCTCGGCATCGATGCACTGGGCTACGAGCCGGAGCAGAAAGACGCGTATCTGAAAGCGCTGCAGCAGCCGCAGGGCATGATCCTGGTCACTGGGCCCACCGGTTCCGGCAAGACGGTATCGCTCTACACGGGTCTGAATATCCTCAACACCGAGGACATCAATATCTCCACTGCGGAAGACCCGGCGGAAATTAATTTGCCCGGGATCAACCAGGTGAATGTTTACCCCAAGGTGGGCTTGACCTTCGCAGCCGCGCTAAAAGCCTTTTTGCGCCAGGACCCAGACGTGATCATGGTGGGCGAAATCCGCGACCTGGAAACCGCTGAGATCGCGATCAAGGCGGCGCAGACCGGGCACCTCGTTCTGTCCACCCTGCACACCAACGATGCGCCGCAGACGCTGGTGCGCCTGATGAACATGGGTGTACCGGCCTACAACATCGCGTCCACGCTGACGCTGATCATCGCCCAGCGCCTCGCGCGCAGACTGTGCAAGAGCTGCAAGCGGCCTGCCAATATTCCCAAGCCGGAGCTGTTGCGGCAGGGCTTCAAACCGGAAGAGATCGACGCGCCTGGCTTCACGATCTACGAGGCCGTCGGCTGCGATCAGTGCGATCATGGCTACAAGGGCCGCACCGGCATCTACCAGGTGATGCCGTTCTCCGATGCGATGGGCCGCATCATCATGGAGGGTGGCAACGCGATGGAGATCGCCGATCAGGCGCAGAAGGAAGGCACCAAGGATTTGCGTGCATCCGCGCTGAAAAAAGTGAAGGATGGACACATCGACCTGACGCAGGCCAACGCCTGCACCATGGGTGAATAGAGCGTTTAACGCCGAGGGGAGAATATGGCTGCAGCAACCGCAGTAGTGGTGAAAGAATACACCTTCATCTGGGAGGGCATGGACCGCAAGGGCCAGCGCGTGAAGGGCCAGAGCGTCGGCCCCAGCGAGAGCATGATCAAGACCCAGTTGCGCAAGCAGGGGGTCAACCCGATCAAGGTACGCAAGCAGTCCAGCCTGTTTGCCAGCAGCCGCAAGAAAAAGATCACCAGCGGCGATATCGCAATCTTCAGCCGCCAGATGGCAACCATGATGACCGCCGGCGTGCCGCTGGTGCAGTCGCTCGAAATCGTCGGCCGTGGCCATGACAACCCGGCCATGGGCGAGATGATCCTGGGCATCAAGACGCATATCGAAGGCGGCCTGCCCTTCGCCCAGAGCCTGGCTAAATATCCGCTCTACTTCGACGAGCTGTTCGTGAACCTGGTAGATGCCGGCGAAAAATCCGGCGCGCTGGAAACGCTGCTGGCCAAGGTCGCCACCTATAAGGAAAAAACCGAGGCGATCAAGAAGAAGGTCAAGAAGGCGCTCACCTACCCCGCCGCGGTAATCACTGTCGCGGTGATCGTGACCGTGGTCCTGCTGGTGTTCGTAGTGCCGCAGTTCGAGAGTCTGTTCAAGGGCTTCGGCGCCGACCTGCCGGCCTTCACCCTGATGGTGGTTCATCTGTCCAACTGGATGAAGCACTACTGGTGGATGCTGTTCATCATCCTTGGCGGCGGCGCCTTCGGCCTGATCGCCCTGCACAAGCGCTCCGCTAATTTCCGCCGCCTGCTGGATCGCATGCTGCTCAAAGTCCCGATCGTCGGCGACATCCTGTACAAGTCCGCGGTGGCGCGTTTTGCGCGCACGCTGTCCACCATGTTCGCGGCCGGCGTGCCGCTGGTCGAAGCGATGGAGTCGGTCGCCAAGGCGGCGGGCAACATCGTCTTCACCGAAGCTATCCTCGCGATGCGCGAACAGGTGGCGACAGGCCAGCAGTTGCAGCTAACCATGCAGCAGACCGGCCTGTTCCCGAACATGGCGGTGCAGATGGTCGCCATCGGCGAGGAGTCCGGCTCGCTCGACGCGATGTGCGC
>JBOICL010000367.1:0-4558 GCA_050740055.1 Stenotrophobium sp. | reverse complement strand
ACCGTTTCATGAACGTCGCCATGTCCTATCCCGCCAACTACGGCTATGTGCCCAAGACGCTTTCCGGCGACGGCGATCCGGTGGACGTGCTGGTGCTTACGCCGCACCCGGTGGTCGCGGGTTCCGTCATCAAGTGCCGCGCCGTCGCCGTGCTCGACACCGCCGACGAGAAAGGCACCGACGCCAAGCTGCTGGCCGTGCCGGTGGACAAGGTCAGCAACAACGCCTACGACAATCTCAAGGATCTCGCGGACGTGCCCGCGCGCACCAAGAACGAGATCGAACACTTCTACGGTCATTACAAGGCGCTGGAGAAGGGCAAGTGGGTCAAGCTCTCCGGCTGGCGCGACGCCGCCGCGGCGCGCAAGGAAATTGAGGACGGCATCAAGGCCTACAAGGGCTGATTCACCGCAGTAAATAAAAGCGGAGTCTGCGGGCTCCGCTTTTTGTTGGGCCGCGCCACCCGCTCTCGCCGGATTGCCGTGAGCTTATGTTTTAATTAATTGACTATATTATATAATATATACTATTTAAAAACATAAACCCTACCTGCCTTGCGCAGAGCGGGTGCCCGTTCGTTTCAGGGTCGTTTCGTGATCGTTTCATTCGGGCCACAGCCACGCCGCGCCGCGCACGCCGCTGCTGTCGCCGTGCAGCGCCGGCCGTAATTTCGTTTCCACCGAATCCGAAAACACCCACTGATCCCACAGCGCGGGCACATGCCTGTAGAGCCGCTGCACGCGCGAGACGCCGCCGCCGAGCACGATCACTTCTGGATCGAGGATGTTGATGACCTGCGCCAGCGCCCGCGCCAGACGGTCCTCGTAGCGCGCCAGCGTGGCGCCGCATTTCTCGTCGCCGCTGTCGGCGCGCGCCACCACTTCTTCCGCCGTCAGCGTCTCGCCGCTGACGCGGCGATGATCGGCGGCGAGACCCACGCCCGACAGCCAGGTTTCGATGCAGCTCGTCTTGCCGCACCAGCAGCGCGTGCCGCTGACCTCGTCCCATTCCGGGCGCGGCCACGGCAGGGAGTTGTGTCCCCACTCGCCGCCGACGCCGTTGGCGCCGCTCAGCACCTGGCCATTGACGACAATGCCGCCGCCGACGCCGGTGCCGAGGATCACCGCGAACACGCTCGCGGCACCGGCCGCCGCGCCGTCGTGCGCTTCCGACAGCGCGAGGCAGTTGGCATCGTTGGCCATGCGGATTTCGCGGCCGAGCAGCGCTTCCAGATCGCGCTTGAACGGCTGGCTGTTGAGGCACAGCGAATTGGAATTACGCATCAGGCCGCTGGCCGGCGACAGCGAACCCGGATGGCCGATACCCACCGGCAGCCTGTCGTGCCCTGTCGCACGCTCCAGCCTGCGCACGAGTCCGGCAACAGCGCGGAGCGTGCCGGCATAGTCACCCTGCGGCGTGCTCACGCGCTCGCAGTGCAGGATCGCCGAGTCCGCGCCCATGACGACGCCCTCGATCTTGCTGCCGCCGAGGTCTATGCCGATGCGATACATGCGGAAAAATCCATCTATGAATTCCTGGGTTGAATGGCGCCCGGAAAATAGCACTCGCCCGGCCGCTACGGGAATCAAATAGACACGCCACTTCAGCAGATATCTGATGCAGTAAGGGACGGGCAACCGCTCCTTCTTCGATGCGAGCCGCTTTCAGGGAATGTTGCAGCTCTGATCCCCGGGCAACGGAGCAAGCGGCTTGCCGGCGAAGCGGTCGCTCAGGAACTGCAAGGCCAGTGGCGCGCCGGCTAATGAGGTCTCGACATGTTCTCCCAGCGGCAGAGTGAAGAAGTCAACCGGCACACCCATGCCGCAATAGGTATTGAACTGGAGCACGGCCTGACCGGTATACGAGATCAACTCGTCAGCCGAGCCGTGGTACAGAAAGATCGGCGCGTTCGGCTTGCCCTTGCCCAGGCTGTCGTCGGCCACGACCTTGGCAGGCCCCGGCAGGTCGAGCGTATCCGGCACCTTGGTATACATGTCCAGCTTCTGGAACGGGTATCCGTAGGCCGGGTCGGGCACGCCGGAGGCTTCATGGGCAACGCACATGCCCGCGAGATCGGCGAGCAGGAATTTGCCGGCGTCGTTGAAGTAATCGTCAATGTTCAACTCGTAGGCGTAGGCGCGGACCACGCCGGCAAGTCCGGCGAAGACAACGCCCGCGAACGGGCCCCCGTCGAGATAGGCGAAGGTGCTGCGGATATCGAAGGCCGAGCCGCCCTCGGCGATGCCGGCCACATTCAGTTCCGGTGCGTACTCAGACTGCGCCTCCGCCGGTGCCAGCGTGCCATAGCCTCCGCCGGAATAGCCCCATAGCGCGACCGGCGTTGCGCGGCCCTGCAGACCGGATTCGGCGAGACTTTCAGTAGCGCGGATGCCGTCGAGCACAGCGTGCGCGGCAGTCGCCCGCGCCTCAAACTCCGAATCCGGCCCCTCGAAATCGGGCACCACAACAACCCAGCCCTTGGACAGAGCATTACCGATATCACCCATTGCGAGCTCGGTGCCGTTCTTGAGTGTGTTGGACGGGGCGCACTTCGTCGTCAGCCCGTCCTCGGCGGGCTGGTAGGACACCAATACGCGCTGCCCCGCAGGCGGCGCATTTGTTGGCACAAAGATCGTGGCGAGGGTCTGCGACGGCAGGCCGCGGGTGTCGGTGGTCGCATAGGTGATCTGGTAACAGGCGGCGATCGGCACGGCAATGCCGTCGAGATTGAATGCGCAAGCCATCTTGCCCAACAGTACGCCGGGTGTTGCGCCGGCCGTGTCGGGACCGCTGCTGTTGCTGTTGCCGCAGGCCGCCAGCAAAAGTGTGGCGGCAGCGCACGCCATGCACGGCAGAAGATTTGCTGCCATCACTGACCTCCGCTTCAATCCACGAATCTTTCTGAATAATAAGCCTGAGAAACTCATCATCATCCTCATATTGTCGTTAGAGGCGGCGGCCTTGCACGGTCTGCCGCGTTATGGGCAGGCTGGCGGCGGAGCCATTAGCACCGGAAGATAATCCACGCTTCCACCCTGCGCTGAGACCGAACCGGCCGCGGGTCCGTCAGCACTGCCCCACCAATTGCCGTGCATGAAAACGGTGTAACCGTTGCCCTGTACACCAGCCCCGACGATACAATTTTCCCCTGCGCTGCCCAGCGGCCCGCCGCCAAAATCCAGCGCGACCTCAGGCGTCGCGCCCCCTTGGTTGTCGATCTTGATGTTGTAGCGCGGCGATAGCGGATTAGGCGCCGTAGCGTTGCCGCTGATATTGCTGTTCTGTACTTTTCCGGCCAGCTTGCTGAGACCTGAGCCATTGAAAAAACGTATCCCGTTGCCGCGGTTTGCAGTGATCGTGCTGTTGTCGATCTCGAACGAGATCAGCGGACTGGCCGCACTACCCGTTCCACTGTTGCTGGCGATGCTCAGGCCGTTGAAATAGCAATCGCTCAGCACGCTGTCGCGCAGCGTCAGCTTGATCGTGTTGCCTCCGTTCGTGCTGAACATCGACAGGCAGTCGCCTTCGTTGCCGTAAGAGAACTGCCCGGCGATATCGATCAGCGGCGAGGCGCCCTGCCCGTTCGCGTGCGCGGCGGTCACCCGCAGCAGATTCACTTCGAGATACTGGTTGGTGCCGAGCGCGATCGGCTCGATGATGTCGGATGTCACATTCGTGAAACTGCTGTCGCTGACATTGATGATCGCGGTGCCTCCGTCGTTCATCATTGGAATCTCCAGCCCGTTCGCCGACCAGCCGCCGACGCTGTTGTTGCAGAGATTGTTCGTGATGTTGGCAACGATGGTCGAAGCGTCGACGACATTGGGAAAGACGCATTCGGGATCTACATTTTGGGCATTGGCAGTGCCGATATCGTGCTGGATGTTATTGCTCACCGTCGCGGTCAGTTTCGACGTGTTTCGGGTCTGCATGCCGACGGCCAGTATCGACAGGATGTCGGCCGTCAGGGGCCCCGACTGCGTGAGATTGAACGCCGTGTTGCCGTCGATGAGTGCGGAGTACACCGCCGAACCGCTCAGGCCGATGTCGATGCCATCGCCGCAAGCCGAGTCATGGACCACGTTGTTGCGAATGGAGACATCACCAGCGTCCTGGTCCGCAAGGATGTAGATGCCGGCCCAGCCATTCGGCAGCGGCGCGGGGTTGGGGAAGGTGACGCCCGGCACATTGGTGGGCAGCGTGTCCGGCGGACTGATGACGCCCTGGGCGCAGGAGGTGTTGTGTCCCGACACATCGTTGTCGTGGATGCTTGCTCCCGGAACATTCAGGCCGTAGATGCCGCCGCGATAGGTGTTGACGATTACGAGATTGGCGACTTCCACGCCGTCGGCCAGATCCACTGCATCGCCGGAATGGGCCGCGCTGCTGCTGTTAGTGAGACGCGCCGCTGCCGTCGCGCCAGCACCCTGTCCGATCAGCCGCTGGTTTGGTTTCAGCGCGATGCCGCCATCGAGAGGCGCAACCGTGTCCGGCGAAGCCAGAACCATGATGGTGTCGCCCGGCGCGGAGGCTTGTTCCACCGCAGCCAGCGTATTGA
>JBOICL010000366.1:0-8532 GCA_050740055.1 Stenotrophobium sp. | reverse complement strand
GCGACCTCAACGCCCTGCTGGTGCTGATGAAAGGCCAGCCGCTGGCCTACAACCGCGACAACCAGGAAGACAAGCAGCCGCTGTTCGACGCCTGCGATACCGTGAGCATCTGCCTGCAGGTCTATGCCGAGATGGTGCCGCACATCGAAGTGCGCCGGGAAAACTGCCGCGCCGCCGCCGCGAAAGGTTTTTCGACCGCGACCGACCTGGCGGACTACCTCGTGAACAAGGGCCTGCCCTTCCGCGATGCGCATCACGCGGTCGGCAATGCCGTGGGCTACGCCGCGAAAAAGAACTGCGGTCTAGCGGAACTGACGCTGGAAGAACTGCGCCGGTTCTCGCCGCTGGTGCAGAAAGACGTGTTCGATCACATCACACTGGAAGCCAGCGTCGCCGCGCGCAACATCCACGGCGGCACTGCGCCGGCGCAGGTGCGGGCGGCGATTGTGCGGGCGCGCAAAGCGCAGTTCTGATACAAACTTTTTTCTCCCTCGCCCGCCAGGAGAGGCAAAACAACCTACCCCAGGTTCTTCACTTTGTTCTTGATACTCTCGATCAATTCCTCCACCTGCCTGCGCGGCGAATCGCCCATCAAGCCCAGCAGCGGCGCCATCAATTTGCGCAAACCCTGATCCTGCGCCGTGCCGGCAAGGCCGGCGAGCGCCGCAGGTGTGTGCATCGCCGCCATGCTCAGCAGCTTGCGCTGCGCCGCCGGCGTCATCACCGAGATCACCGTTAGCCAGGCCACCCACAGGCTCTCACGCTGGATCGTCGCCACGACCGAGGACAGGGTGGCGTCGTCAAACTCGGCGGTGAGGTCGCCCATCTTGCGGCGCATGCCGTCGCCCACGTTCATCATCATCGCCAGCGCTTCGGGCCACAGGCCTTTCTCGTTACTGGCAGCTACGCGGAGAATGCTGCGTAGCCGATCCAGCGGCACCAGTTCCATGATGGTTTCCAGCCGCGCGTGCGACTCGATGAAGAACGCGATTTCCAGCAGCGCCGTATCGTCGCTGATCGCCGCCATCACGTCGCGGATGGTCTGATCCTTGAGGTAGTCCACGAAGCGCGCCATGGTGATGAACTCGCCGCGCTTGAGCAGTTCCTGCGCAATGGCGATGATGCGCGCCGTGGGCATCAGCGCGATCACCTCGCGCGCGCTGCGCGGGTCCAGTTCCATCGACAGGTCGGCGAGAAACGGCGTGGGCAGCTTCATCGCCACCTCGACCGCGCGCTCCGGCGCCAGCAGGCCGGTGATGCGCGCGCACAGCAGCGGGCCGTAGAGTTTTTCGCCGAGCGTCGCGACCAGGCCCACCGGCAGAATCTTGGCCGCCGCCGCGACGCGCGACAGTGTGGCCTTGCTGCCGTCGAACAGGATCGCCGACATGCGCTCGCGCAGCGCGCGTATCTGCGCGACCTCGTAACGCTCCATGAATCCGAGCTTGGCCTCGCCGAGCTTGAGCAGACGGGCGAGCTTGATGATTTCCGCGCGGGTCGAGAGCTTGCTCATGGGAACAGAATCCGCTTGAAGGTGCCGCGCAGCAGCAGCGGCACCATGGCCAGTGAATTCTCGATGGCATCGTCCAGCGCCTGCTTTTCACGCGCTTGCGCCGCATGCAGGCCATCGACCAGCACCATCGCCTCGTCGGGCTTGAGGCTGTCCATAAATTCGAGTCCCGCGCCGCCTTGCAATACGCGCTTGAGTTCATCCGCTGCCGCTTTGGTCATGTTGATCTCCCCGCCCTGGTTATAAGCGCATAGGTTCCCAGAATTCGGCGGTGGCCGCCAACGCCGAATAACGGCAGCACCAGCGGAATTTTCTCGATGCTTCCAGATATTGCGCTCATACCGCCGCCTGAACCGTTATCAGCAGGCACTGATTCTAACCAACTGGTATGATAAGATGGCCACATGAGCACTTCTACAGCCTTCAAAACCGTCCGCAAGCAATCCCTGTCCGACTCGGTGTACCGCCAGATCAAGGACAAGATCGTCAACAGCGAACTGGCCTGCGGCGCGGAACTGCCGGCCGAGCGGACATTGAGCGAGATGCTGGGCGTCAACCGCGGCGCGGTGCGCGAGGCGATCAAGCGCCTGCAGCAGGCCGGTCTCGTTGCAGTTCGGCAGGGCGGCAACCACGTGGTGCTCGATTACAAGACCGAGGGAGGGCTCGAATTGCTATCCAGTCTTTTGGTGGACGCGCAGGGCAGCATCAATCCCGGCGTCGCGCGCAGCATCCTGTCGCTGCGCTCCGTGCTGGCTCCGGATATCGCCGCCGCCGCTGCGCAAAAAGGCGGCGCCCGGCTGGCCGATAACCTGAACGCCGTGTTGCGGCGCATGCGTTCATCTGCCGCGAGCCTCGACGAGCTTCAGGAACTGGCGCTGGAATTCTGGAGCCTGCTGGTCAACGCCGGCGGCAACATCGCCTTCCGCCTGGCCTTCAATTCCATGAACAAGACCTATCGCAGCGTCTGGCCGCTGCTGACCCAGGTGATGGAGGCCGAGTTCCGCGACACCGATAACCTTCAGGCGCTGTCCGATGCGGTGCGCAGGCGCGATGCCGAGGCCGCGCGCGCCTGCGCGCAGAAGCACCTTGCCCTTGGCAGCCGCGCAATGGACTTGATGCTGAAGCAGCTGCAGAAGGACTCGCGGAAGGACTGAGCCGTGGATCTTCTGCCTGATCCGAAAAGACGCCGCGTCGTGGCCGGACTGACCGCCGGGCTGGGCTCGCTCGCTCTGCCGGGCTGCGGCAGCAGCAGTGCGCCGTCGTCAGCCTCGTCGGCGGCAATGGCGCTGCCACCGCCGCAGGATGCCGGTATCGACCACATCGTCTTGCTGATGATGGAGAACCGTTCCTTCGATCACTTTCTCGGCTGGGTGCCGGGCGCCGACGGCGTGCAGACCGGCCTCGTCTTCCCCGACCGCGCGGGCGCGATGCAGGCCACCTACCCGATGCTCACCGGCCATCCGTCGCCGTGGCAGGGCTGCGGCAGTGGCGACCCCAACCACAGCTACGTCGCCGGGCGCGCCGACCTCAAGGGCGGCTGGCTGCTGAATGATCCGACCGAACTCGGCGACACGCTGCCGCTGGGCTATTACCGCCGCGAAGACCTGCCGTTTTTCTCCGGCATAGCCGACGGCTGGACCATCTGCGACCGCTACCACAGCGGCATCATGGCGGGCACCTGGCCCAACCGCTTCTACATGCACGCTGGCGACAACGACTTCCTCGACGGCGACGGCATCGAGAAGCAGTCGCACCTGCCCTCGCTCTGGGACGCGCTGGCCGCCGCCGGCGTGGAGGGCCGCTACTATTTCGGCAACCTGCCCTTCGTCGCGCTGTGGGGCGCCAAGTACCTGCCGATCTCGCGGCCGCTGGAAACCTTCTTCGTGGACTGTGCGCTCGGCAACCTGCCGGCGATCACCTACGTCGATCCGATCTTCGAGTCAGGTGCACCCAATGCACTGTCCAACGACGACCATCCGCATTCGGACGTGCGCGCCGGGCAGGTGCTGCTGAACCGCGTTTACGACGCCGTGCGCAGCGGCCCGCAATGGGAAAAAACGCTGCTGATCATCAACTACGATGAGTGGGGCGGCTTCTTCGATCACGTGACGCCGCCGATCCTGCAAGCCTCCGCGCGCGACATCCAGGTCACCGGCAACGACGGGCGTCTCGGTTTCCGCGTGCCCTGCGCGCTGATCGGGCCGCGCGTCAGGCGCGGGCACGTGCATCACGGGCTGCTGCACCCCAACGCCATTCTCAATTTCTTTTCCTGGCGTTTCGGACTGCCGCCGATCGGCAGCCGCTCGCTGATCTCCGGCAATCTGGCGGAGGCGCTGGATTGGGAAAACCCGCCTAACCCCGCATCGCGCGGATACGCGGTGCAAAACGGCACTTATGGCCTCGACTGCGAACGCTACAGCAACTATCCGCAGATCAATCCGCCCGGCCCTGGCCCGGTGATTCCGCTGCCGACCGTGCCGCCGCCGGACACGCTGCTGAACGGTGCGGAGAGCGATCACCTGCGCCAGATGCGCGGCCTATATGAACTGGCGCAATCGCTGGGCTTCTGGACCGGCCCCACGGGTTTTGCCCTCTGAAGAGACGCTCATGGACTACGTTAACGACAAGGTCATGCCCAGTGCCGGCGAAACCGCGGCGCGCAATCCGATGCGCCCGCCGGACACGCTGCCGCGCGACGCGCACACGGCGCTGCGTGTGTTCTGGTCGCATCCCAGCCCACAGTTGATCGCGCTGTTCGTGCTGATTTTCGGCGCGCTGCGCCTGTGGCTCGGGCATCTCGGTTGGGTGGATGCGCTGGTGGCACTGGCGGCAGTCGCGTATTTCCCGTTCAACGAGTGGCTGATCCACGTCTACATGTTGCACTACAAGCCACGCAGAATTTTCGGCCGCACGATAGATTTTTATCTGCCGATTACGCATCGCCGCCACCACGCCGATCCGTGGAATCTCAAATGGGTGTTCATTCCGCGCCACGTGCACCTGCTGACGCTGCCGCTGATCGCGCTGATCCTGTGGACGCTGTGGCCGTGGAAGGAATGGGTGCTGAGCTATGTCACCGTCTACCTGCTGTTGGGCCTGCACTACGAGTGGGTGCACTACCTAGCGCATATCCCTTGGTGCCCGCAGAGCCGCTACTACCAGCGCCGCGTGCGCGAGCACCGGCTGCACCATTTCCGCAACGAGAACTACTGGTGGGGCGTGAGCATGGGCCTGGGCGACCTCGTATTTGGCACGGCTCCTCCGGTGGAAGACGTGGGCCGCTCAGGCACGGCCAGCCGCTTGCACGGCGGTTAGGGCTTATTCGCTGCGGCGCGTGCCGCCTCACGCTGTTTGAGTATCTCAGTGCACTGCTTTTCCCAGCGTTCCAGTTCGTCCTGATAGCCGTCGAGCACGCAGATGGCGCAGCCACCACCGCAGCAATCCGGCGCCTCCGGACGTGGCGGCAGATCGTCGTCTGCGGATTTCGGATCGGGATTCATGCGCGGGATGGACGCGGTGCGCTCAATACGGCCGGCCGTCCTTGTGGAAATAGCCACCCGCGCCGGAGTAGCGGCTGGCGCCGAAGACCATGTCGATGTCCGGGTACTCGCCGTGATCCTCGTCATTGCGCGAACCCATCACCAGCAGCAGGGCGTCGGCGCTGGAGCGGTTCTGCAGGCAGTGGCCGTCGCGCACGCCAGCCTTGAAGCCGGTGCAGTCGCCCGCGCGCAGGGTTTCCTCGCCGCGGTCGGTGACCAGCACGACCTCGCCCGCGAGCACGTAGACGAACTCATCCTCGTGCGTATGCCAGTGGCGCTGGCTGGACCAGACGCCGGGCGCGAGCAGCACCTGGTTTACGCCGAACTTGGTGAGGCCGGCGGCATCGCCGAGGCGCCGCCAAGCGCGGCGCCTGCACGGAGCATCGTAGGGCGGCGGATAGCGCGTGCCGGTGTTTTCCGACAGGGTGTTCGGATCGATCCTGGACATCGGCGGACTCCGGAAATTTCTATTGGTACTGCGACATTCTATTGCCGCTGGACACTCACCCGCCCGCGACACGGTGTTTTTGCGCAGCAAAACGGGTGCGGGAGCGGGCGGTGGGGTGCCGACCTTCGCGCGGGTCGCGGGCTTCGGCTGCCTCCCGCGCCCATTGCCCTTCGGGCAAGCACCGTGTCGGCACCCGCTGTCCCTAGCTTGAGGCGCGCAACTGTGATTTTATATTTTATATATTTCTTAATTATATATGTTATTTAACTAACAACGAGATGGATCCAAGCCTAGCGGGCGTGGCTACTTCGCCGGAAACAGATGCCTGTTGAGCCGGTACAGCGCAGATACGTCCTCCTCGCCGAAACCCTGTCGCATCAGTTCCTCGTATTGCGGGATGGTGGCCTCGGCCACCGGCAGCTTACCGCCGAGGGCGCGCGCCATCTGCTGGCAGATCAGCAGATCCTTGTGATGCAGCGCGACCTTGAAACCGGGCGCGAACTCGCCGCGCACCATGGTCTTTCCGCGATGGTTGACGAACCAAGAACCGGCGGCGCCGGAGCCGACCACATCGACGACTTTATCCAGCGGCAGACCCATCGCTTCGGCGAAGGCCAGGCCTTCGGTCACGGCCTGTTCGATGCCGGCGTTCATGACTTGGTTGACGGCCTTGGTCGCCTGCCCCGCGCCATGCGGGCCAAGGTGCACGGTGCGCGCGCCCATGGCATCGAACAGCGGCTGCGCGGCGGTGATATCGGCCGCGTCGCCGCCGGCCATGAACACCAGCCGCGCGTGTTTGGCGCCCTCGGTGCCGCCGCTGACCGGCGCGTCGAGAAACCGCGCGCCCGCTTTCTTCAGACGCGCCGCAGCCTCGCGCGCGGTTTCGGCGCTGACGGTGGAATCGTCGATCACCAGCTTGCCGCGTGCGGCGGGCGTCGCCAGCGCATCGACCATCGCCAGCACTTGCGCGTCGGCGGAGACGCAGAGGATCACCGCGTCGCAGTATTGCCAGAGGCCGGCGGGCGCGGCGGCGGCGGGCACACCGTGTTCGGCGGCGAATTTTTCCGCCGTGGCGCGCGTGCGGTTCCACACCGCGCCGAGCAGATTCTTGCGCGCGAGATGAGCGGCCATGTGCCAGCCCATTGCGCCGAGTCCCAGGAATCCGGCTTTCATCAGCGTGCTTCCAAAATTGCAAAAGTGGCAAGGAGTTTAAAGGCTGCCGGACCCGGCCGCGAAAACTTGCGGCCGTTACACCCGCTATGACTATCGTCTGAACCACTAGCAAAAATCTCAATTACCGTTAGCCTCGCGTGACAGAAGCGTGAAATATTTCTGTCAGGGAGATTACGGGACCATGCCAAGCACCATGATGCGCGACGGCGCGCGACTGCACTATCTCGACATCGGCCGCGGCGCGCCGGTCGTGCTGCTCCACGGATTCGCGATGCAGGCGGCGATGTGGCTGCCGCTGATCGCGCCGCTGGCGCACCGCTACCGCTTCATCCTGCCTGATCTGCGCGGCTGGGGCAGATCGCACTCACTCAAGCTCGCGATGCCTTCCGTGCTCGACCAGCACGCGCACGACCTCTCTGACCTGATGGACGGACTCAGGCTGGGCCGCGTGCATCTGGCGGGACTGTCGATGGGCGCCTGCACCGCGATGCAATACAACAAGCTCTACGGTTTCGACCGCGTGCACGCCTATCTGCACATGGATCAGGCGCCCTGCGTGCCGAACCTCCCCGACTGGCAGCACGGCCTGCTCGGCGCCGGGCAGCAGCACTGGTTTACCGAGTGGAATACGCTGATTCGGAAAATCCTCGCCTGGGGCCGCGACACACCGTTCGAGGAACTGCCGCAGCATCTGCGCCGGCAGCTGTTCGTCTCGCTGGCGAACTTCATCGGCCTTGCCTTCCACCAGCCGCTATGGCGCGCCCTGCGCCATGTGGTGCGCTACGAAAGGCTGATGACGCGGGTGATGCCGACCGCGAACTGGCCGATCTACCTGGACACGATGAATTCCTATGTCAACGGCAATCACGACTGGCGCGACAGCCTGCCGGACATCAAGGTGCCGACCACGGTGATGCTGGGCATGCAGTCGCAGCTCTACGCCGCCGAGGGCCAGCTCAAGTTCGCCGACTACGTGCCGCATGCGCGGCTGGTGCGCGTGCACGACTGCGGTCACGTGATTCCCTTCGAGGCGCCGGCGCAGTTCGTGCGGGAAATGGCGCGCTTCCTCGCTGGTGCGCGTGCCACGCCGGAGCTGGCAAAGGCTGCGTAAAGGTTCAACCCGCCAGATAGGTATAGCCGCTCAGCCCCGTTTCCAGTTCTGCAAGCAGTGCGGCTTTTTCCGCTTCCGGAAAATCCGCGGCCGCGAACTTGCGGCGATAGCTCTGCGCCAGTTCTTCAGGCGCGAGGTGCACGTAGCGCAGCAGTTCGTCGGTGCGATCGCCCTGCTCGGCGCCTTCGAGCCGCCAGCCGCCCTTGCCGTCCAGCACCACGTTGACGGCGTTGGTGTCGCCGAACAGGTTATGCATGTCGCCGAGGATTTCCTGGTAGGCGCCGACCATGAAGAAGGCCAGCAGGTAGTCCTCACCGGGTTTGAGCGCGTGCACCGGCAGCGTCGGCTCCAGCCCGCCGCGATCGACGTAATGATCGATGCGGCCATCGGAATCGCAGGTGAGATCGCAGAGGTTCGCGCGCAGCGCAGGCTGCTCGTCGAGCCGGTGGATCGGCAGGATCGGGAATACCTGGTCGATGGCCCAGGCATCGGGCACCGACTGGAACACCGAGAAATTGCAGAAGTATTTTTCCGCGAGCTTGCCGCGCAGCTCGTCCAGCGCCTCGCGATGCGCGCGGATGTCGCCGTCCAGCCGCGGCTGTATCGCGCGGCACACCGCGTAATAGGTCGTTTCGGCGCAGGCGCGTTGCGTCAGCGTGAGCTTGCCGTGGGTGTACTGCGACTGCGCCTCGGACAGGCTGGCTGCGGCATCGTGCAGGCATTCCAGCGGGCCACGCTTGTCGAGTTCGCCCAG
>JBOICL010000365.1:0-3196 GCA_050740055.1 Stenotrophobium sp. | reverse complement strand
CTGCGAGGTGGGGCCGGTGCTGGTGATCTACCCGGAGGAAGTCTGGTACACCTACGTGGACGAGGACGACGTGGACGAGATCATCCGCGAGCATCTGCAGAATGGCCGCGTCGTCGAGCGGCTGCGGCTCAAGTGAGACGAGCATGATCCGCGAAGTGCTGAAGATGGGCGATGAGCGGCTGCTGCGCGTGGCCGAGCCGGTGACGGCGTTCGATACGCCGGAACTGCACGCACTGGTCGCGGACATGTTTGACACCATGCGCGCGCTCGATGGCGCGGGCCTCGCCGCGCCGCAGATCGGCGTGAACCTGCGCGTGGTGATTTTCGGCTTCGCCTCCAGCCCACGCTATCCCGACGCCGAGGCGGTGCCGGAGACGGTGCTGGTCAATCCGGTCATCAGCTTCATCGACGATGAACAGGAAGACGGCTGGGAAGGCTGTCTCTCGGTGCCGGGACTGCGCGGCGTGGTGCCGCGCTACCGGCAGTTGCGCTACCAGGGTGTCGATCAGTTCGGCCGGCCGATTGACCGCATGGTCAGCGATTTCCATGCGCGCGTGGTGCAGCACGAGTGTGATCACCTCGACGGCATTCTCTATCCCATGCGCGTCAAGGATTTTTCGCGCTTCGGGTTTACCGAGGTGCTGTTTCCGGATTTACCGCCGGGAGATGATTGACCCGCCCGCGACACGATGTTTTTGCGTAGCAAAACGGGAGAGGGAGCGGGCGGTGGGGTGCCGACATTTTGGGGAACCCTGCACAGGTTCCAATGACGCCATCGCGGGCTTCGGGCGCCTCCCGCAACCATTGCGCTTCGAGCAAGCGCCGTGTCGGCACCCGCTCTTCCTGTTTTCGGATCAGCTAATGTGAAAATATATTGTCTTATTATAAATATAGTCAATATATAATCACAATTGATGAAGCCATTACCGGCAGAGCGGGTGAAGTTATCTCGCTCACAGAATCGGCGTGGTGATGTGCAGCGGGTTCTCGCTGCCCTTGGGCAGTTGCGGCGTCTGCAGGGGCGGTTCGGCCGCTCCGGGTGTGGCGCGCGCCGGTGCGCCGCTGGTGATCCAGGTCAGCATGTCGAAGTAGGTGCGCACGTTGCCGACATAGGTCACCGTCTCGTAGCCGCGCGCGTAGCCGTGGCGCGTGCGGCTGAACCAGCGCGCCTGCGTTAGCAGCGGCAGGGTGTTGCGCACGTCCAGCCAGTGATTCGGGTCGCCGTGCAGTTCGTGCGTGAGGATGCGTGCGTCGAGCAGATGGCCGATGCCGATGTTGTAGGCGGCCAGCGTCATCCAGACGCGGTCCGGGTCCTTGATGGCATCCGGCAACTGCTGGTAAATCTGCTGGTAATAGCGCGCGCCGCCGAAGATGCTCTGGCGCGGGTCTTCGCGGTCGGCGACATCGAGGAAATTCGCCGTATCCAGCGTCAGCATCATCAGCCCCTTCACGCCGGTGGGGCTCACGGCGTCCGGGTCCCACTGCGATTCCTGGTAGCCCATCGCCGCCAGCAGGTGCCAGTCCATGCCGTATTCCTTGGCCGCCGCCTCGAAGGCGCTGCGGTATTCCGGCAGGCGCGTCTGCACCTGCGAGGTCAGCGTCATCGCGCCCATGTAGTTGAGCTGCTCGATGTGGCCGAAATAGCGGTCATGTAGCCGCGCCAGCGCCTTCTTGCTGATGCCGTCGAGATAAGTCTCCGCCGCGCCGTAAAGGCTGTCGTCGG
The DNA here is from genome assembly GCA_050740055.1 of Stenotrophobium sp. Taxonomy (GTDB): domain Bacteria; phylum Pseudomonadota; class Gammaproteobacteria; order Nevskiales; family Nevskiaceae; genus Stenotrophobium. The sequence goes on along the minus strand of JBOICL010000365.1, from coordinate 1,473 downwards.
TGCTGCGCTGGAAGGCCCAGGCCTGATCCTGCGAATCCGACAGCGCGAAAGCCACTCGCAGCCGCGGGTAATAGCGCTGGTTGATGGCGATGATGTCGGAATTGGCGACGGTGTATTGCAACTGGCCGTTGGCCACTTCGTAGAGCAGCTCTTCCGTTTCCTGGTTGTCGGTTTCATCCCAGCTCAGGTCTGGATATTGCTTTTTCAATTCCTCCAGCCGTTCCGCATGCACGCTGCCGCTGACCACGCGCAGATGGCCGTGCAGTTCGCCCAGGTTGGCCGGGCGCGGCTTGCCCATCTGGTAGACCAGCTGAGGGATCACCGTGAGCAGCGGCTTGGAGAACCGCACCCGTTTCTCGCGCGCCGGGCTGATCGCCAGCCCGGCCGCGGCAAATTGCGCGTGGCCCTGCTCGACCATCTGCATGGCTTCCTGCGGGCTCTGCGCGACAATCATCTCCAGCTTCACGCCGAGATGGTCGGCCAGACCCTTGGCGAGATCGTAGTCGTAACCCAACGGGCCGTTGGCACCGAAGTAATAAGTGGTCGGACTGTTGATGGTGGCGACCTTGAGCACGCCGAGGATCTTGATCTGCGTCAGCACGTCCTTGCGCGGCGAGCAGGTGGACATGACGGCTAGTAGCACCGCCGCCAGCAGCAGGGCCAGTGCTTTCAACACATCCTGGCGCTGCATTCTCACTCTCACTGTAGGCACCGCCCCCGCATTCATTTAGAATCCGCCCCCGCCCGATTCGCGACCTGCGAAAACGTATCACAAGAAGTCCGCCGGCAAGGATTTTTCGGCCGCCGGCGCTTCCGCCTGATAAAATCCGGCGCAGCTTACGGAGAGGTGGCAGAGTGGTCGAATGTACCTGACTCGAAATCAGGCGTAGGCGCAAGTCTACCGTGGGTTCGAATCCCACCCTCTCCGCCACTTAACCGGATGCTCCGACATGAAAGGTGCGCAATGACCGGGCAGCAATCCATGACCGGAGCCTCTGGCCAGCGTTCAAACCGCGTCATGCTGCTGCTGTTCTGGGCGTTGGTGACGGGGCTGTGGTTCGGCACGCTGGGCCAGCGCGACCTGGCCGGCACCGACGAGGGCCGCTATTCCGAGATCGCACGCGAAATGGCCCAGACCGGCGACTACGTCACGCCGCGCCTGGATGGCCTCAAGTATTTCGAGAAACCCGCGCTGCAATACTGGATGACGGCGCTGTCGTTCAAGGCCTTCGGCGAATCCGAGTTCGTCGCGCGGCTGTGGCCGGGGCTGTGCGGTTTCCTGTCCGTGCTCATGGTCTGGTTCACCGCGCGCCGGCTGTGGGGGAATGAGGTTGCCCGCTACGCGGCGATGGCCACGGTCAGCATGGTGTGGATGCAGGGCGTCAGCCATGTCGTCACCGTGGACATGAGCGTGAGTTTTTTCCTCACCGTTGCGATATGCGGTTTTTTGCTGGCGCAGGATGACACCACGCC
>JBOICL010000364.1:0-3089 GCA_050740055.1 Stenotrophobium sp. | reverse complement strand
CGGCTCCCCTGATGCGACACTCGCTGCGACCCCGGCCGCCAACGGCACCAACTGGATGATTGTCGCGCAGCCGCTTCTCAGTACCGATGCCGCCGGCGGGACTTTCGTGCAAGGCGGTCAACTTGCCAATCTCGCGCCCAATGTAGCCATCAACAGCGGCGGCGTCGCCACCTTCACCTTCACAGCTTTTGGCCGCGTCGCCCCGGCGCAGCCGGACGGCACGGCCATCACGTTTCCTGTCACGCTCGCGGTCTCTGCGCCCCATAGCGACCGTCCACTAGACGTCGTGGTCGCAGCCGGCGGCGAAACGCGCCTTTGCGATCCGGCGAAACTCATCACGTCTTCTCCGGATGGGTGCTGACATGCCACTCCGCAAATACTGTCGCAAGCAGACCGGCCTCACCCTCATCGACCTGATGGTCGCGCTGGTGCTGTTCTCGATCGGCGTCCTCGGCATGGTCGGCATGCAGGCGACCATGACGCAGACTTCGGTGGTATCGGAAGAACGCGTCACCGCTTCGACGCTGGCCGACGAACTGGTCGCCGACATCCAGATGTACGGCGGCAATGTACCCGCTGCGGTGCAAACTGCCTGGCAAAACAAGGTGACCAGCCAGCTGCCCGCCGGCGCAGTCACCACCGTCCCGGCCTTTCCCCTTGCGGCCCTGCCCGCCGCGCCGGCCACCACCATCAGCGTCACCATCAACTGGACACCACCATCGCGTACTAAGGCCGGGTCGCAGGCTAACCAGTACGTTACCGAGGTCACCTACCCATGACCCGTCGGAGCGGCCGCAGCCCGGCAGATGGCTTCACCACCATCGAGATGATGGTCGCCACGGTGATTTTCTTTGTCCTCGCGCTGGCGATCCTGGGCGTGCTTTCAGCCAACGAAGGCAACAAACGTACCACCACCTCGGTCAACGACATCGATCAAAGCGGCAACTACGCGCTGTACAGGTTGAGCAACCTGATCCGCCCATCCGGGTCCGGGTTCTCAGGGAAGAGCATCGCGCCGCCGGGCAGCGGCATTCCGGCGGACTGGCAGAAGAGTTACGGCTGCCTGATCAACGCCGTCAGCGGTGGCACTACGCTGCTGCCGACCGCCGCCGCTCTGGCGAAGCCTTTTGACAAAGTGCTGGGCATCACCGGATCGCCGCGCCTGGCACCGGTCATCATTGTCGCCAACGGTTCGAAGCTCACCTCGTCCACGACGCCGGCGAACACCTCTGACGTGCTGATCGTCATGTCCTCCACCGCGGGTTTCGCGCAGGCCGGCATGCCCTTCACCGGTCAGGCCAGCGGCGCCATCCTCAATCTGCTCAACAGCATCGGCGTATTCCCCAACGACTTGCTGCTGATCGCCGATACGCCGGCCGGCGGCCCCGCCGGACCCTGCCTGGTGGAACAGGCGGCCTCGACCTTTACCGCTGCGACCGCCACCACTGCCAGCTCGTCCGCAGTGCCCTTGGCCGGAACCTATTACACCGCCAATGCCACCACCCAGAATCTCTCCGCCTACAGCATCAATAGCGTGGTTTTCGATATCGGCAACATCAGTGACAACCATCCGCCGCGCTTCCAGATGTTCGGCGTCGGCCCCGACACCAGCAACTCCAATGCGACCACTGCCATCAGCCGCGCGCTTTACAGCTATGACCTGCTGCAAGCCGCCAGCACCACACCTGACCTAATGGCCGGGGGTGTCTATGAAATCCACGCCCTCTACGGGATCGACCCCGGCGGCACCGGCGCCGTCACCGCCTGGGCTGACCCCAGCGTCGCGCCCTGGGACGCCGCGACCCTGCTCAACGGCAGCGCCACCTCGGCCCAGAACATCATAAGCATCAAGGCGATCCGGCTGGGACTGGTATTGCGCACGTCGCTGCTGGAAAAGCCCATTACCACTTCCGGCACACCTCAGCCTGTATCTCCCGCTACCTTGACGCTGTTCTCTGACCTCTCCGATGCCAGCGGCACATCGCTGAAACATACCATCGATCTGACCGATACCAATTACGGCCGGAACTACCGCTGGCGCACGTTTGAATCGACCATCGCCCTGCGCAATCCCCTGAGCTGACACTGAACCCGAACATGCCGCAAACCATCATCATCCACCCGATCAAGCCGCAACGGGGCCTCGCCACGCTGATCACGCTGATCGCCCTGCTGGTCATGGCCATCGCCATACTGGCGCTGGTGCGGTCTTCCGACACCGCCAGCCTGATCGCCGGCAACCTCGCGTTCCGGCGCGACCTCACCAACCAGGCCCAGCTCGCGCTGTCCCAGGCCTCGGCTGCGTTCACCACCGGCGCTCTCACCACCGAAGCCGCACGGGAAAGCACTCTCAGTGCAGTCCCTCCCGCAACGTCACCAACGATCAATTACTCACCCACCCTACTGCCGCCGCCGACCAGCAACCCCTCGCAGGGCATACCCGAGGTGCTGCTGGACGACAACTCCACGGCCGCCACTTCCTTCACCAGCACTTTCGGCAACACCGCAACCGGCAACGACATCACCGACAACGGCGTCACCATCCGCTATGTCGTCGACCGCCTATGCACCGCTGCCGGCCCGCCGAGCGCGGCAACTTGCGTGCCGGGTCAGCAGACCTCGGACAAGAGCGGCACCGCCAACATCCAGAAAGCCGGCGGCGTTTTCATTCCGATCTACCGCATCACAGTCCGCGTGAGCGGTCCGCGCAATACCCAGGCCTTCCTCCAGGCAACCTTGGTGGACTGAGACAGGAGAAACCTATGTCATCCAATTTCCGCAGCCACACCAAAAAAATCCTGCTCGCCGCCGGCTGCCTCGCTTGCAGCCTCGCGCAAGCGGCGACCACCGATCTCTCGGACCAGCCGCTGTTTACCTCGCAGCCGGTCGCCGGCAACCTCATGCTGGCCCTGTCGGTGGAATATCCGACTGCGGACAGTACCGCCTACCCCACCACTGCTGCGTATTCCACCGGCACCGAATACGTGGGTTATTTCGACCCCGCCAAGTGCTACACATTTATCGGAGGTGCTGGCAGTACCGCGACCGGCGCCAGCGAGGTAGCCAGTAACAACTCCACTACGCTCAAC
>JBOICL010000363.1:0-12574 GCA_050740055.1 Stenotrophobium sp. | reverse complement strand
AATTCCTCACGCGCAGCGCGCCGGATGTGCGCATGACCATGCAGGTGCACGACGAGCTGGTGTTTGAAGGCCCGGAAGCGCGGCTGAGAGCGCTTGCGTCAGAAATTTCCTCACGTATGTGTAAGATTTCCGCCCTCAAGGTGCCGCTGGTCGCGGATGCCGGACTGGGGCCGGACTGGGATGCCGCTCATGACCTCTCAGGCACCGTAAAGCATTGAAATTGAAATAACTATAGTTCGCAGTGGCGAATTATTGACCGCCTTGGCCCGCCATAACTTATTGATTTTGCAGTGCGTCATTTTGGGCGCCCACACCTGTTTGCGGCACCTGAAACTCGCGGTGAACTTATCCGCCGAAACTTCCTCTAATCCCATGAGCGCGGACCTCCCTTTCCCGCTCCCGCCTAACTCCCTGGCGGTATTCCGGTTCCCCCCAAAGACCGGAGCTGTGGCCCGGTGACTTCCCCCCAAGTCACCGGGCATTTTTATTGGTGCGCCCGTTTTTATTCGCTCGGCTCATTACCAATATTTACGCGAATGAACCGTGAACTTTTTCCGCGATGCCTTCTCTAATCTCCCGAGCGCGGATCCTCCCTTTCCCGCTCCCGCCTTAACTCCCTGGCGGTTTTTCCGGCACCCCCAAAGGCCGGACTAGTTGCCCGGTGGCTTCCCCCAAGTCACCGGGCGTTTTTATTGGTGCCTTGGGAAACCTGCCGTAAGCGCACCCGCCCGCGACACGGTGTTTTTGCGCAGCAAAACGGGTGCGGGAGCGGGCGGTTGGGTGCCGACCTTCGCGATGGTCGCGGGCTTCGGGCGCCTCCCGGCTTCGCCCCGGCCAAGCTTCACAGCTTGGCGTTCGCCAGCATGGACTGCCACCGGCAGTCCATGAAATCCTGGCTCACCCCATTGCCCTTCGGGCAAACACCGTGTCGGCACCCGCTCCCTGCGAATTCAGTGTATTAATAGTTTTAATATATAAGCTATATATATCTCTAGTCTATATATAAAAACACATGCTCCTTCGGTTTTAGCGCCTAGCGGGTGACGAGTTCATGGCCCATCAGGGCGGCAATCGCGGCGACCGCTTCGTCCAGCCCTGTTTTCGTTTCGGAAGAAAAAAGCTGGAGGCCGGGCGGCTGCGGCAGGGAGGCGAGTTCCTTGCGCACTTTCAGCAGCTGCGTCTTGGCCGCGCCGTAGCCGAGCTTGTCCGCCTTGGTCAGCAGGATATGGCAGGGCCGGTGCGCACCCTGCGCCCAGGCCAGCATCTGCTGGTCGAACTCGGTGAGCGGATGGCGGATATCCATGATCAAGACGATGCCGCGCAGGTTGTTGCGCATCTCCACATAGCTGCCGATGAGCTGACCCCAGCTTCTGCGGATCGGCACAGGCACCTTGGCGTAGCCGTAGCCGGGTAGGTCGGCGAAACGGCCGACGCCCGCGATCCCGAACAGGTTGATGAGCTGCGTGCGGCCCGGCGTCTTGCTCACGCGCGCGAGATGATTCTGCACGCACAGCGTGTTCAGCGCGCTGGATTTGCCGGCGTTGGAGCGGCCGGCGAAGGCGATCTCCGGCGCCTCGTCGCGCGGCAGTTGATCCAGCCCCGCGCAGGAAATCAGGAACTGCGCACGCGCAAAAGGATTGACCGAGCTAACCATGAAACCACGACGTTGGTGTAATATTTACGCTCAACTTAACCTTATTGAGTGCGTGCTGCCAGCCGCGGCGCGACGCTTTTTTGCAGTTTTCAGGGAGCCCGTCAATGAAGCGCGTTTTGCTCGTTCTTGCCCTGTCCGCGCCGCTCGCCGTTTTTGCCGCCGATCAAACCGCTAAAGACCCGTTCGTCCAGGGTGATGCAGCGGCCGGCGCGACAAAAGCAGCCGTCTGCGGCGCCTGCCACGGCTCCACCGGCAACAGCACGGCGCCGAACTTTCCTAAGCTCGCGGGCCAGAGTTCCATATACATTTACCAGCAGTTGCAGGACTTCAAGTCCGGCACGCGCGTCAACCCGATCATGCAGCCGCAGGCGGCCGCGCTGTCCGACCAGGACATGAAAGACCTCGCCGCGCATTTCGCCAGTCTGACCATGTCGCCCGGCGTCGCCAGCAAGGACGCCGTCGCCATCGCCGAACCGATCTTCCGCGCCGGCATCGCCGCGCAGGGCGTGCCGGCCTGCGCCGCCTGCCACGGCCCCAACGGTTCCGGCAACCCGGCCGCGGGTTATCCGCGCATCGGCGGCCAGCAGGCCACCTACACTTCAGCCGCCCTGCGCCGCCTGCATGACAACGCCGCGGAATCTTTGCCGGACGGCAATGTCAAGATCATGTCTTCGATCGCTGCCAAGCTCAGCGACAAGGAGATGGACGCCCTGGCGTCTTACCTCAACGGTTTGCAATAAGGAATTCTCATGCGTCTGATTACCCGCCTGCTGTTGTCGGTCGCGGTTCTGTTGCCGCTCGCCTGTTCGGCCACGGAGTCCTCGGCTCCTTCTTACAAGGAAGGCACCGAGTACGCGCGCGTGCGCAAGGCGGAAACGCCGGCCAATCCCAAGCGTATCGAGGTCAACGAGTTTTTCTGGTACGGCTGCCCGCACTGCTACGCCTTCGACCCGAGCATCACCGACTGGGCCGCGCACAAGGCGGCTGATGTCGATTTCGTGCGCGTGCCCAACAGCCTGGGCCGGCCCGACGGCATCCTCGACGACAAGGCGTTCTACACCGCCGAAGTGCTGAACCTCGGCGACAAGCTGCACAAGCCGTTTTTCGACGCGATCCACAAGTACAACCAGCCGATGAACACGGAAGCGCAGATCCAGGCCTTCTTCACCGCGCAGACCGGCATCATGCCGGGCGTTTTCAACAGCGCATTCGAAGGCTTCGCGGTCGATTCGCGCGTGCGCCGCGCCGAGGAACTGGCACAGACCTACGGCATCGCCAGTGTTCCCACGATCGTTGTGGGCGGCGAGTACTACACCAACGGCGGCATGGCCGGAGGTTTCCCGCAGGTGCTCAAGGTGATGGATTTCCTTGTCGCCAAAGTCCGCCACGAGCGCACGGGCAAGTAAGCGCATGCGACAAAAGATGGCCCGGCTCAGCGCCGGGCTTTTTGTTTGCCTCGCGGCCGCCGCGCATGCGGAGGCGCCGGCCGTGCCGGTGACCTCGCTGGAACGCGCATGCGAACTGCTCGGCGGCCGCCTGCAAAGCGTCGGCGTGCAGAACTGCCTGCATGCGGGGCTGAAGGCCGGCACCGACGCCAGCGTGCGCGGCCAGCCGATCCTGTATCGCGATTTCGTGCCGCGTTCGCTGCATGCGCCGCCGCACCGCATCCTGATGCTCGGCGGCATCCACGGCGACGAGCTGACATCCGTGGCCCTGGTGTTCCAGTGGATGAAGCAGTTGCAGCAGGAACGTTTCCAGCCGTTTCACTGGCGCGTGATTCCCTGCCTGAATCCCGACGGGCTGTTGTCCAATCCGCCGGTGCGCGTCAATGCCGACGGTGTCGATCTCAACCGTAATTTCCCGTCCCGCGACTGGAACGGAACGGCGATCAGCTACTGGGAAAAGAAAGCGCGCCGCGATCCGCGCCGCTATCCCGGAAAAGCGGCGCTGTCGGAGCCGGAAAGCCGCGCTCTCACCGAGCTGATCCGCACGTTCAAACCCGAGGCCATCATCTCGGTGCACGCGCCCTACGACGTGCTCGATTTCGACGGCCCGCGCCATCCGCCGAAGCACTTCGGCTTTCTCAACCTGCACCAGCTCGGCACCTATCCCGGCTCGCTGGGCAACTATGCGGGAGTCGATCTCGGCCTGCCGGTGATCACGCTGGAATTGCCCTACGCCAAGATCATGCCGACGCCGGCGCAGATGCAGCTGATCTGGGAAGACATGCTGACCTGGCTGGACAAGAACCTGCCGAAACACGAGCCGCCGATTTACATGCGCTTGGGCGATCAGCCCTGGAACGAATAGCGATTCGGGAAGTTAAAGATTTTCCTCACGGAAAATCTTCCATTGCCCTTTCTCATCGCGTTTCCAGAACTGCTGCTTCTGCGAAGTCGTGCTGTAGTTGTCGCTGCGGTACTCCAGCGTGAACTCGGCCAGCATGAGGTCGCCGTTGGTGCCGGGATAGCGGAACAGGTTGATGTCGCGAAGCTTCACGGTTATGGATTTCTTGGCGGCATTGACGCGTTTCTTGTGCGCGACAAAGGCGGCGTAGTTCATACCGTCGGCGGTGAAATCCTTGCCGTAGTAGGCGAGATATCCGGCCGTATCTTTTGCCGACCACTTCCTGCGCCAGTCCTCGATGCGGGCGAGAAACGCATCGCGCTGTTCGCGCAGATCCGCCTCGGGCTCCCATTTGAGGTCGTCGCTGAGAATCACCGGCGTCTGGCCTAGCGTGATGTAGGGTTTCAGCGCCAGCAGGTCGTCGTTGGCCATGGTTACGCAGCCTTCGCTGGAACGCGGCGCGCGCACATAGGTATCGGGCGGCACGCCATGCAGCCAGATGCCGGCGCCGTCACGCTTCTTGAACTGGTCCCAGAGATTGGGATAGTTCAGCGGAAAGGCCCCCGCGCCATAAATCTCCGGCAGCTTTTCTTTCGAAATCCAGCGCGTGATGTGATACACGCCCAGCGGCGTGCGCAGGTCGCCGGAAGCCTGCTTGCCGTAGCCCTTGCGGCCCATGCCGGCATACTGCTGGCGCACCAGCTGCATCTGGCCGTCGGCGTCGTTCTTGAGCAGATACAGGCGTGCCTTGGGCAGATCCACGACGATCACGTAAGGGTCGCGAGGCGACAGTTGCAGAATGTCGCTGGGCAGCATGCCCGGCGCCGGCGTCGCCTTTTCGGCGGCCAGACGCAGGCGTGCTTCCTCGGCGAGATCACGAAGCTGCGGATCGGCGCTGTTCTCGATCAGCGTATCACCGGGTGCGCCGGACAGCGCCGCCAGCAGTTCGCCGTAGAACAGGTTGGCGAGCCGGAAGTTGGGCTGCTCGCGGGTCAGCGTACTCAGGGTCATGTACGCGCCGTCCGCGTCGCCGCTGCGCATCTGGTCGATGCCCTCGAACAGTTGCTGCTCAGGCGAGGGCGCAGCAGGAGCTGCAAACGCACAGCCGGACGCCGCGCACAACAGCGCGGCCAGTGCGGCACGGGGATGGAACCTACACAGCATCGGGATCAGCGCGTGTATTCGCGGACGATTTTCCAGGCGCCCTTGTCGAGCTTCAGCTCAAGTATCTTGCCGACGGAATCGGAGAAGGTGTCGGACTCGTAACCCTGCGTGAAATCGGCGCGCACGCGGTCCGGCGCGAGCTGCGACAGTTCGACATGATCCACCGTGATCTTGATGCGCGCGGGCTTGGAGATGCGATCCTTGCGCTGCGCTGCCCAGTCGTCGCGGCTCTGCGTACCTTCCGGCGTGAAGTCCGGCCCATAGGCCGCGAAATAGCCGTCCAGATTCTGGCCCGACCAGGCACTGGCCCAATCCTGCAGGACCTTGTTCACCGCCGTAGCCGTCGCCGCGTCGACCGGTGCGGCGGCTGGCGCGGTTGCGGCGGGAGCCGCTGCCGCAACCGCCGTGGAAGTCTCGGATTTGGGCGCGGGCGGCTTTACGCCCAGTGCGCTGGCAGGTGCGCTCTCGAGCTGGCTGATCAGGCTGAGCTTGTTGCGCACGGTCTGGTTATCTTTGTCGAGCATCAGCGCGCGGTTGTAGGCGGCGCCGGCGAGAGCCGCGTAGATGTCGCCGAGATTTTCGTGCGCGGTGGCATAGCTGGGGTGCGTGGCCAAGGCGGCTTCCAGGGCGTCGCGCGCCTTCTGGTAATCGCCCTGCTGCGCGTAGAGCACGGCGAGGTTGTTGTAGGGCTCCGGCAGCTGCGGATAATCGCGCGTGAGGTCGGAGAACACCTTCATCGCCTCGGCGGTGCGGTTGAGCTTGGTCAGTGCGATGCCGCGCGCGAAGCGTGCTTCGGCATCCTGCGGATTGCGCGCGACCTGCTGGTCGAGTTGCTTCAGCGCCTCCGCATACTGGCCCTGCGCCATCAGGGACTTGGCGTCCCCGGCGGGACCGGCGACTGCTAACTGGGTAAACAAAGCGATTGAGAATGCGACGGCGGTGGCCGCGCTGCGTAGATGAAGTGTCACGCCAGACCCCTGAATCGTGTGGAGATACCTTGAGCCGTTAATATATCAGCATCACCTGCAATAGTCGGGTTCATCCGCCGGTTTTATGCGCGTCCTCATCGTCAAAACCTCCTCGCTTGGCGACCTAGTGCACACCCTGCCGGCCCTGACCGACGCGCGGCGCGTGTATGCGGATGTGACATTCGACTGGCTGGCGGAGAAGTCCTTTGCCGAAATACCGGCCTGGCATCCGGCGGTGGACCGCGTCATCACCTGCGAAACCCGGCGCTGGCGCAAGAATCTCTGGCAGACCCGGCGCAGCGGTGAGTGGGCACAGTTCAAGGCGCAACTGCGCGAACGCGATTACTATCTGGTGCTGGACGCGCAGGGATTGTTCAAGAGCGCGGTGCTAGCCTCGCAGGCGCGCGGCCCGCTCGCGGGGCCCGGCTGGGCCGGTGCGCGCGACCGCATTGCACCGCTGTTCTACGGCCGTCGGCTCGCGGTGCCCAGGGTCAGGGACGCTCACGCTGTCGAGCGCGTGCGGGCGTTGTTTGCGCAGGCGTTAGGGTATGCGAAACCGGACACCGCGCCGGACTTCGGACTGGATCGCGCGCACTTTCCCGTTGCCGAGCTGCCGCGCCCTTATCTGGTATTCCTGCACGCAACGACCTGGCCGACCAAGTGCTGGCCGGAAAACCACTGGCAGGAACTAGGACGCGCGTTGCACAAACGGGGCTTCGCGATCGTCCTGCCCTGGGGCAACGAGGCGGAGCGCGCCACGGCAACGCGCATCGCCGCCGAATTTGGCGGCATCGTGCTGCCGAAGATGCGCCTGACCGAACTGGCCGGCGTGCTGGCCCACGCCAGGGCCGTGGTCGGCGTGGATACCGGGCTCGCGCACGTCGCGGCGGTGGTGGCTACGCCGAGCATCACGCTGTACGGGCCGACCCTGCCCGGACTGACCGGCACCGTCGGCCAGAACCAGCTGCATCTCAGTTCAACGGACGCGGTCACGGTGGATCGCGGGCGCCCGAACACGGTGGCGGTGCAGCGTGTGCTGGACGCCCTAAACCCGCTGCTGACGGCCTAGGGAAACTCTGAATAAGCTACTGCGCTCGGCATCTCGCGCGAGGGCGGTGCTCGGAGTCCTCACATACTTCTGTGTATGCTCCGGCTCCTGCGCTCCGTCCTCGCGCGACCTGCCTTCGCTCGCTACGCTTTTTCAGAGTTTCCCTAGATAGCGCAGCTTGAGATATTTGTAATAGGTGCCCTGCGCGTTGTAGCGCGCCAGCACATAGCCGGCGGTGCCGTCGAGAAAACCGGCGCGGAGAAAATACGTGCGCAGGAAAGCCCAGCCGCCGCGCAGCCATGCGGTCAGCAGCGAGGCACGCTTGCCGCGCCGGAACGCCTGCTCCGCGCCCAGCGTGGAATAGCGGTTCATCTTTTCCAGCGCCTGGTCCAGCGTGTCGTAGGTGTAGTGCAGCAGATGGTTCTTCAGCAGTCCGGTGCGGCCCTCGACGATCAGCCGCTCATGCACGACATCGTCAGAAAAGCTCGCGGCATTGCGCCGGAACAGACGCGTGACGTGGTCAGGCCACCAGCCTCCGTGGCGCATCCAGTGGCCGCAGAAATTCGACAGCCGCGGCAGGGCGTAGGCCTCGGCGTCGCCGCGCGATACCGCGTCCTGAATTTCCGCGCGCAGTTCCGGCGTGCAGATTTCGTCGGCATCAATGGAAAACACCCAGTCGCCGGTGGCGAGCGCCAGCGCGCGGTTTTTCTGGATGCCGAAACCGGGCCAGTCGGACTCGACCGAAAAACGCGCGTGGAACGCCGCGCAGATCGCTTCGGTGTTGTCGCTGCTGCCGCTGTCGAGCACGACGATTTCTCCGGCCCATTTCAGCGAGTCCAGGCATTCATGCAGGCGCGCGCCCGCATTTTTCGTGATGAGGACGGCGGAGATATGCGGGTGGGCGGGGATTTCAGGCGCTTGCATAGGGATCGGGGGTGCCGGGCGGATGATGCTTGAAACGACGGTGCGACCAGAAATACTGCGCGGGCGCGATGCGGATGCCGGCTTCCAGCATCTGGTTGATGCGCAGGGTATCGGCCGTCTCGTTGGCGGACGGAAAATTTTCCAGCGCGGGCATAAACGTGATGCGGTAGCGGCCGGCTATGCGCGCCGGGAAATAGGGCACGACCTTCGCGCGGCCCATCTGCGCGAGGCGCGAGGTGGCGGTGAGCGTAAGCGTGCTCACGCCAAAGAATGGCACATAGGCTGCGTTGCGCACTTCCAGCGACTGGTCGGGGCCGTACCAGATGCAGCGCCCGTCGCGCAGGGCGCGCACCAGTTTCTTGAGATCGTCCTTGGGCAGCGCTGGCAGGTTGGAGCGGCGCTCGCGCCAGCGGTGCATGCAGTAATCGATAACTTCGTTGTTGAGCGGGCGGTACATGGCGTGGAACGGCCGCTGTGCCAGGCATAGGTAGCGCGCGCCCAGCTCCAGCGTGGTGAAGTGGCCGGTGAGCAGCAGCACGCCGTGACCGTCCTTGAGCGCCGCGTCGAGATGTTCGAGTCCGGACACTTCGCCGTAGCGGCGCAGGCGCCAGTCCGGCGCGAACCATGCAAGGCCTGCCTCGAAGATGCCCGCGCCCAGGGCCTCGAAGTGTTCGTCCACCAGCTCCTCGCGCTGCGCCTCATCGAGTTCCGGAAAGCACAGGCGCAGGTTCACGCGCGTGACGTGGCGGCGGCTTTTCATGAGCCGGCCCGCAAGCCAGCCGAGGCCCTTGCCCAAGCCGATCAGCAACGGCAGCGGCAACCAGCAGATCAGCCACAGCAGCGCGATGCCTAGCCAGGTCGGCCAGTAGCGCAGATGAAAAAATGTGGCTCTGAAGGGCGGCGCGGAATCCATCGCTCCATTTTATGGAACCGGCATGGAAATAGGTGGGCGCCAGATTCGCGGCGCAGACGCCCCGTTAAGGAAACTTCGAATAAGCTGCGGCGCTTGGCATCTTGCGTGAGGGCGGTGCTCGAAATCCTCACATATCTATCTGTATGCTCCGGTTCCTGCGCTCCGTCCTCACGCAACCTGCCCGCGCTCGCGACGCTTCTTCAGAGTTTCCTTAGCCGCTATGCTTCGCGCCATGCGCCTGCTTTACACTTTTTTGCTCTACATGCTCGTGCCCTTCGTGCTGCTGCGCCTGCTCTGGCGCGGGCTGGAACTGCGCGACTACTGGCATCGCTGGAACGAGCGCTTCGGCTTCGTGCCGCGCCCGCCGCAGGAGGTCGCGGTGTGGGTGCACGCGGTGTCGGTCGGCGAGTCGCTGGCGGCGCTGCCGCTGATCCGCGCGCTGATCGAGCGCCACGGTGCGGGCCGCGTGCTGGTGACGACGATGACGCCGACCGGTTCGGCGCGCGTGCGTGCGGCGCTGGGCGAGCAGGTGCTGCACACCTATGTGCCCTACGACCTGCCGGACGCGGTGGCGCGCTACATCGGGCGCATGCGGCCGCGGCAGGTGGTGGTGATGGAAACCGAACTGTGGCCCAACCTGTTCCGCGCGCTGGCAGCGCGGCGCATCCCGCTGACGGTGGCCAACGCGCGCCTGTCGCCGCGTTCGTTCAAGGGCTACTCACGCCTGCGCGCATCCATCGCGGGCGTGCTCGCCGACTGCGCGCATATCGCCGCGCAGAGCGAGGCCGACGCCGAACGTTTCCGCGCGCTGGGCGCCGATCCGGCGCGCGTCGGCGTAATGGGCAACATCAAGTTCGACATGGCGATTCCGGAAACGCAGGTGGCGCAGGGGCGGGCGCTGCGAGGGACGGGAGACGGAAGACGGGAGACGGGAGACGTGTGGATTGCGGCTAGTACGCACGAGGGTGAAGAAGAGGCCGCTCTGGCGGCGCACGCCGAAATCCTCAAGTCACTGCCAAACACGCGTTTGATTCTGGTGCCACGCCATCCGCAACGCTTCGATGCCGTCGCCAGGCTTATCGAAAAGTCGGGCCTCGGTTACACGCGCCGCAGTTCGCTTGCGTCTCCCGTCTCCCGTTTCCCGTCTTCCGTCCTCCTGGGCGACAGCATGGGCGAGATGTTCATGTACTTCGCCGCGGCCGACGTGGCCTTCGTCGGCGGCAGCCTCGTGACTGTGGGCGGGCACAACGTGCTGGAACCGGCGGCGCTGGGTCTGCCGGTGCTGTTCGGGCCGCACATGCACAATTTCGTCGCGGCGCGCGAACTGCTGCTGGACGCGCGGGCGGCGCTGGAAGTGGCCGATGGCGCCGCACTCGCGGGCACTGTTCTGGGCCTGCTGCGCGATACGGCTCGCGCGCGGGACATGGGCGCGGCGGGCCAGCGCGCCGTCGCAGCCAACCGCGGCGCGTTGCAGCGCCTGCTGGATCTGATCGACACTTCGGCCAAGCCAGATATGCCTTCACCCGCTCTTGCCGAAAAATCGTGAAGATCGTTATATATTATTGTCTGTAATTAAATTTAATCAAGTAATTATAACAATTATTTGCTCCACATCCGGTAGAGCGGGCACGAAAGGCTCAAGTGGTTTTGGAACGATGTCCGAGCACGGTGAGAATGAACTCGACCAGCGTGTTCTCTAGTCCCGGCAATTCCTCGTAGCGGTCCTGACTGACACAGCGGAAGATCAGCTCGAAGGCGCCGCCGATAGCCGCCTCATAGAAGGCTTTGGGGACGGCCGGCCGCGCACTCGCCAGCATCGCCCTGTGTCCCTCGCGCAGCAGGGCCGCGAGTTCCACGAAGTAGGCATTGCGCCGCGCCAGGGTGCGCGGGCCGGCATTGGGGAATTCCACGGTCCAGGCGCGGGCAAATTGCGGCTCATCCGCGCAGATACGCAGGTAGGTCCGCACCGGCGCCCTGATCCAGCTATCGCCGCCAATCTGCTGGTTTTTCTGGCGGCACATTGAGGCGCTGACTTCCGTTAGCAGAGCCTCGCGTCCCAGCGCTTCGGCCGCCAGGAAACAGTCTTCCTTGGTCTCGAACAACTCGTAGAACACCTGACGCGCCACCCGTGCCCGGCTAACGATGTCGGCGATTGTGGTTACCGCGTAACCGCGCTCCGCAAAGGCGGAAATGGCGGCGCGCACCAGTCGCCGGCGCTGCGCTTCGCGCGCTTCGCCCACAGCCATGCTGTTGCGTCCGCGGGGCAGGCCCGCTGCGTCGGTGCCATGTGAACCTGAGAGTTTTCCCATTGAATCAGCCTGATCAAAACCTGAGCGCAGGGTGTCATCCATTGACCGGAACGACAGAGACAGCCTGTCGCCAAAGCTTTGCGCATCACAAAAGAACTATATAGTATTTTTGTAAAGCAACCAATGCGAGAGCCCTATGAACAGCGTCGTCGCACCCTTGGCCGAGCCGGCCATACGCGGTATCGATTCTCTGCCCCGTCCGCCGATTCACTCCGCGCTGGGCTTCGGTGTGTTCTGGACCGCACCGGAATTCGCCCGCAAATGGATGGACAAAAAGCTCGGCGACCGTGTGGTGATGAAAATTCCCTTTCTGCCTACCCTGCTGGCGACCTCATCGCCGGAAGACTGCAAGGCCATCTTCACCGACCGCGATCACCTGCGTTTCGGCGAGGCCCTGCGGCGGATGGCGCCGCACGAGATGGTCTTCGGCTCGGAAATGATCAACTGGTGGAATGGCGACAAGCACATGGCGCTGCGCCGCAAGGTGATGCCGGCGTTCGATGGCCCGGCCCTGCAGGGCTACGAAGCGGAGATGATCGCGGTCACGCAGCAACGTATTGCCGAGTGGCCGCTGAATACGCCGGTTAGCTTCGCCGCGCTGATGAAAACCCTGGCACGCGACGTCATCATGTCGGTGGTGTTCGGCGTCACGGAAGGGGATCGCCGCAAGCGTCTGGAACAAGCCTTCATCGAACTCGATGACACGTTGACCTCGCCGGGCATGATCGGACGCTATTTCCTCGCCATGGGGCGCGGCGGCAAATGGCCGAGCTTCAAGAAGCTGGACGCCATCAACGCGCGGATCGATGCGATCACGCTCGAAGAAATCGCCTTCCGCCGCGCCAATCCGGGCGGCGAGGCGCGCAAGGACTGCCTGCAAATTTTCCTGGGGATTCAGGCCGCCGACCCGGAAAACATGATGGACGACCACATGATTGCGGTGTTCCAGCGGCTGCTGCTCATCGCAGGTTATGAGACCACCGCCGTGACCCTGGCCTGGGTTGCCGAGCGGCTGGTGCGGCACCCGCAGATCATGGCCAAACTAGAGGAAAGCCTCGATCGCGGCGAGGACAACTACCTCGATGCGGTCGTCACCGAGGTGATGCGCCTGCGTCCAGCGCTGCCTGTCACCCTGCGTTATGCGGAAAAGGATTTCCAGATGAACGATGTACTCGTTCCGGCAGGCACCATCCTGATGGTCTACATCAACGCGGTGCACAAGCGCGCGGATGTCTACCCGGACCCGGA
>JBOICL010000362.1:0-1299 GCA_050740055.1 Stenotrophobium sp. | reverse complement strand
CTTTGCTGCTTCCGCTTCGGCGAGATAAGCCTCGCACTCGAACACGCTGAGGCGTTCGGCATCCTTGCCCCTCGGGATGCGCGCCTTGCGCGAGCCATCGGTGATGTAGGGGCCGAATTTGCCCTTGATGATGCGGATGCCGGTGCCGTCGAAAATCTTGATCGTCGCGGCGTCCAGTGCCTCGGCCTTGAGCCGGATCAGTTCCAGCGCGCGCGGCAGATCGACGGTGTAGGGATCGTCGTCCTTCTTCATCGACACGAAACTCTTGCCGTAGCGGATGTAAGGGCCGAAGCGGCCGATATTCGCTTCCACCTCGAACCCGTCCGGCGTCTGGCCCAGCTTGCGCGGCAGCTTGAACAGTTCCAGCGCCTGTTCGAGTGTGAGGGTGTCAATGCGCTGGTTGCCGCGCAGGCTGGCGAAGCGCGGCTTGTCTTCGTCTTCCTTGGTGCCGATCTGCACGAAAGGGCCGAAGCGGCCGATGCGCGCAGACACCGGCTTGCCGCTGACGGGGTCGGTGCCGATCTGGCGCGCCTGCGAGACTTCCTCGCGCTTGAGTTCCATCTTCTCGTCCACGCGCGGCTTGAAGTCGCGCCAGAACTCGGCGAGCAGCGGCACCCATTTCTTCTCGCCGCGCGAGACGGCGTCGAGATCGTCTTCGAGGTGGGCGGTGAACTCGTAGTCCACGTAGCGCGTGAAATGTTCGGTGAGAAAACGGTTGACGACCATGCCGACGTCGCTGGGCGAGAACGCCTTGCCGTCCAGCCGCACGTAGTCGCGCGCCTGCAGCGTCGAGATGATGCTGGCGTAGGTCGAAGGACGGCCGATGTCGTATTCCTCCAGCGTCTTCACCAGCGAGGCTTCGGTGTAGCGCGGCGGCGGTTCGGTGAAGTGCTGGTCCGGAATTACGTCGAGCAGCTTGACGCGGTCGCCCTCAGCCAGCGGCGGCAGGCGCTTTTCGTCGTCCTCGTCATCCGGTTCGTCCTTGCCCTGCGAATACACGGCGATGAAACCCGGTTCGACCAGGGTCGAACCACTGGCGCGGAACGCATGCGGTTCGCCGGCGCGCAGTTCGACGGTGACGGTGTCGAACACCGCCTGCGTCATCTGGCAGGCCACGGCGCGTTTCCAGATCAGTTCGTACAGCTTGGCCTGATCGGGCGTCATGTATTTGGCAATCTGCTCCGGAATGCGCGCGGCGGAAGTCGGGCGTATGGCCTCGTGCGCTTCCTGCGCGTTCTTGGACTTGGTCTTGAAGAAACGCGGCTCCGGCGGCACCGAGGCGGCGCCGAATTTCCCGGC
>JBOICL010000361.1:0-13663 GCA_050740055.1 Stenotrophobium sp. | reverse complement strand
AGCGCCATCTGCGACCACAGCCGGTTTTCCGCTTCGTCCCAAACCACCGATTGCGCGCCGTCGATAACCTCGGCGCTGACTTCTTCGCCGCGATGCGCGGGCAGGCAGTGCAGAAAGATCGCGTCGGGTTTTGCCCGTGCCATCAGCGCCGCGTCCACCTGGTAGCCGGAAAAATCCATGAGGCGTTTTTTCGTTTCCGCTTCCTGCCCCATGCTGGTCCAGGTGTCGGTGACGATGAGGTCGGTGCCATTGGCGGCGAAAGTGGCGCCGCGCATGATCTCGACGTGCTCGCCCGCCGCCTTGACGATGGCCTGGTCCGGCTCGTAGCCCTTGGGCGTGGCGATGCGCAGGCGGAAGCCGAACATCTGCGCGGCCTCGATGAAGGAGTGGCAAACGTTGTTGCCGTCGCCGATCCAGGCCACGGTCTTGCCTTTTGGATCGCCGCGATGCTCGAACCAGGTCTGCATGTCGGCGAGTAGCTGGCAGGGATGGTGTAGGTTGGACAGGCCGTTGATCACCGGCACGCGCGAGTTGGAAGCGAGTTCGATCTGATCCGCCTGCGAATCGTTGCGGATCATGATAGCGTCGCACATGCGCGACAGCACCTTGGCGGTGTCGCTGATGGGCTCGTCGCGGCCGAGTTGCGTCGCGCCGGAATGCAGGAACAGCGCGTGGCCGCCGAACTTGGCCATGCCGGCCTCGAAGCTCACGCGCGTGCGCGTGGAATTCTTGGTGAACACCATCGCCAGCGTCTTGCCGGTGAACGGACGGTGGCTGGCGTCGCGCTGTTTCTTGAGTGCCATCGCGCGCGCGATGATCTGCCGCGCCTCTGCGGACGAGAGATCGGACAGCTTGAGAAAATGGCGGGTCGTTGGCCGTGTCATATGCGGTGCCTTAAAAAAAGAAAAGGGCCGCTCCGCAGAGCGGCCCCGTTTTGATGCGGAATCTCAGCCCAGGTTTTTTTCGACAAACTGCCAGTTCACCAGCGACCAGAAATGCTCCAGGTAGGTGGGACGGGCGTTGCGGTAGTCGATGTAATAGGCGTGCTCCCAGACGTCGCAGGTCAGCAGCGGCTTCTGGCCGGCGGTCATCGGGTTGCCCGCGCCCTGGGTGGAGACGATGGCGAGCGAGCCGTCGGCGTTCTTCACCAGCCAGGCCCAGCCGGAACCGAAGGTACCGGCGGCGGCTTCGGTGAACTGCTTCTTGAAATCATCGATGCCGCCGAACTGCTTAACCAGTGCGTCGCCGAGCTTCTTGCCGGGCGGCGTCTGCTTGGGCGTGAGGCAGTGCCAGAAGAACGTGTGGTTCCAGATCTGCGCGACGTTGTTGAAAATTTTCCCGGAAGATTTCTTGACGATTTCCTCAAGCTCCATCTTCTCGAATTCGGTGCCGGCGATCATCTTGTTGGCGTTGTCCACGTAGGCCTTGTGGTGCTTGCCGTAGTGAAAGTCCAGCGTCTCCTGCGACATGTGCGGCTGCAGGGCATCGCGGGCGTAGGGCAGTTCGGGGAGCGTGAGGGACATGAGTGTTTCCTTGTGTTACCGGATTGAAGTATCCGGTTTCTGTATTTGGGCGCACAACGGTAGGCGAGTGCCGCGCCAAATTCAATAGCCGGACGGACGGCAATCGGCGGGCCGTGCGCGTATAATCGCGCCGCTTTGAAACACCCCAAGAGGAGGAACGATGGACGCCCTCGAACGCATCAAGCAGCAAGTGACTGAAAATCCGATCATTGTCTATATGAAAGGCACACCCGAATTTCCGCAGTGCGGGTTCTCCGCGCGCACCGTGCAGGCGCTCAAGGCCTGCGGCGTGCCGTTCTCCTCCGTCAATGTTTTTGAAGACGAGGAAATCCGCCGCGCGCTGCCACGGTTCGCCAACTGGCCGACGTTTCCGCAGCTCTACGTGAAGGGCGAACTGATCGGCGGCTGCGACATTACGCTGGACCTGTTTCAGTCCGGCGATTTGAAGAAGATGCTCGACGAAGTGGTCAGTGGCAAGAAAGTCGCTTGAGTTTTTTTGCAGACT
Organism: Stenotrophobium sp.; assembly: GCA_050740055.1. Taxonomy (GTDB): domain Bacteria; phylum Pseudomonadota; class Gammaproteobacteria; order Nevskiales; family Nevskiaceae; genus Stenotrophobium. Next base: position 11,635 of record JBOICL010000361.1, on the reverse strand, counting down.
CGAAAACGCCCGCGCAAGCGGGCGTTTTTATTTACGCCGCCAGCAGAGCCTGCGCGACTTCGCGGCGCCTGGCTTCGCCCGCGAGCAGTTCCACTAGCTTGAGCGCAAAGGCGATCGCCGTCGCCGGCCCCTGGCTGGTGATGCAGTGCCCGTCCACCACCACCGGCTGGTTGACGTAGTGGATCAGCCGGTCGCGGAAGGCGGGGAAGCAGGTCGCCTGCTTGCCGTCGAGCAGACCGTGCGGCGACAGCGCCAGCGCGGGCGCGGCGCAGATGCCGCCGTACCACTTGTGCGCCATGCGCTGGGCCGCGACTTTTTCCATCAGCGCGGCGTGCTTGGCAAAAGCGGCCGCGCCTTTTTCGCCGCCGGGCAGGATGATCGCGTCGAACTTCTTTCGCGCCACGTCCTTGAACAGCGTATCGGCCACCAGTGGGATGTCGCGCGTGCCGGTCACGGTCTTGCCGCGCTCGATGCTGGCCAGCAGCACGGAAATTTTCGCGCGGCGCAGGACGTTGACCAGCGTGACGGTTTCCAGGCTCTCGGAACCGTGGGCGACGGGAATCAGCACTTGCGGGACTTTCATCGGGGTGGCCGGTTGGTAGCGACGAGCCGATTCTACAGGGCTTGCGGGCGTCGCCCGCCCGCGACACGGAGCTTTTGCGTAGCAAAACGGGTGCGGGAGTGGGCGGTGGGGCGCCGACCTTCGCGATGGTCACGGGCTTCGGGCACCTCCCGCAACCATTGCTCTTCGGGCAAGCACCGTGTCGGCGCCCGCTAGCCCGGAATTGCGCAAGACGTGTGTTTAATATTATTAACTTATAATAAGTATATAAAATATAAAATAACAGCGTCGATAGCTTGCGAATGCAGAGCGGGTGCGCGTTGCGAGGTTCGAAAACAAACCCCGGTGCTACAATCCGCCGGAATCTCCGGCAACAGAATAAAGAGGAATCCCAACCCATGAATCGCCACATCAAAATGCCCGCCTCAGGCGAAAAAGTTACCATCAAGGACGGTAAGATCGTCGTTCCACACCAGCCGATCATCGGCTATGTGGAAGGCGACGGCATCGGTCCCGACATCACCAAGGCCTGCCTGCGCGTGTGGGATGCCGCGGTCGCGAAAGCCTACGACGGCAAGCGCAAGATCCACTGGTGCGAAACCTATCTCGGCGAGAAAGCCGCGGGTCTTTACGACGGCAACTATTGCCCGGACGAGACGCTGAAGGCACTGCAGGATCTGGTGATCTCGATCAAGGGCCCGCTGACCACGCCGGTCGGCGGCGGCTTCCGTTCGCTCAACGTCGCGCTGCGCCAGGACCTCGATCTCTACGCCTGCGTGCGCCCGGTGCGTCACTACACCGGCGTGCCTTCGCCACTGAAGACGCCGGGCAAGGTCGATGTGGTGCTTTTCCGCGAGAACACCGAGGACGTTTACGCCGGCATCGAATACAAGACCGGCACGCCGGAAAACGAGAAAGTCGCCAAATTCCTCAAGGAGGAAATGAAGGCCAAGTTCTTCGAGGGCGCCGGCATCGGCATCAAGCCGATCTCCGCGTTCGGCTCGAAGCGCCTGGTGCGCAAGGCGATCCAGTACGCCATCGACAACGGCCGCGAGTCCGTGACCCTGGTGCACAAGGGCAACATCATGAAATTCACCGAAGGCGCGTTCCGCAACTGGGGCTATGAAGTCGCGCGCGAGGAATTCGGCAGCGTCACCATCACCGAAGAACAGCTTTACGCCGAGTACAAGGGCAAGCAGCCCGAAGGCAAGATCGTTATCAAGGATCGCATTGCCGACATCATGTTCCAGATGATGCTGCTGCGTCCCGATGAGTTCGACGTGCTGGCCACGCCCAACCTCAACGGCGATTACCTGTCGGACGCCATTGCGGCGGAAGTCGGCGGCATGGGCATCGCACCCGGCGCCAACATCGCCGATCACGTTGCCGTGTTCGAGGCCACCCACGGCACCGCGCCCAAGTACGCCAATCTCAACAAGGTCAATCCCGGTTCGCTGCTGTTCTCCGGCGTGATGATGCTGGAGTACATGGGCTGGAAGGAGGCCGCCGACCTGATCACGCTGGCCTACCCGGAAGTGATCAAGGACGGCATCGTGACCTACGACTTCGCGCGCCAGATCGACGGCGCCAAGGAAGTTGGCACCAGCCAGTTCGCAGATGCGCTGATCGAACGCATCAAGGGCGGCATCGACCTCGACGCCAAGCGCAAGACGTTGCAGGAGCAGCTGATCAAGGAGCGCAAGCAGCGCGAAATCCGCCGCCTGATGCAGCCGATGGAGGAGATGATCGACACCGGCCGCGTGGCGCACACCGTCGGCGACCTGATGACGCGCTCGCTGATCACTGTGACCGATGACGAGAGCGTCGATCAGGCGATGCACGTAATGACCGACAACAACATCAGCTCGGTGGTGGTGGAGCCCAATGCCAAGGGCGAGTGGGGCATCCTCACGCGCCGCGACATCGTCAGCAAGATCGTACGCGCCAACAAGAATCCGGCCGCGACCAAGGTCAGGGATATCGCCAGCCGCCCGGTGCGTTCGGTGCCCGCGGAAACCAGCATCCGCGAAGCGGCGGGCATCATCTCCGAGCAAAACTTCAGCCGCCTCACCGTCGCACAGGGGAAGAAGGTCATCGGCATCATCACGGAAACCGATATTTTCAACGCCGTCGAGAAGTTCGGCTGGGCTGCGGAGTAAGCGCAAGCTGCATTTGCTGTTCATAAAGGCGGCCGTTGGCCGCCTTTGTTTTTCAGGAAGCGATCATGGCTATCGGGCTGTTCGTCATCGGCGATGAAATCCTTTCCGGCAAACGCCAGGATAAGCATTTATCGAAAGTCATCGAACTGCTGGCGGCGCACGGCATGGCGCTGAACTGGGCGCAAATGCTGGGCGATGACGAAATGCAGATTGCCAGAGCGATTCGCGCCAGCCACGCACGCGGCGATGTGGTGCTGTCCTGCGGCGGCATCGGCGCGACGCCGGACGACCGCACGCGGCAGGGCGCGGCGCGCGCGTTCGGCCAGCCGGTTGTGCGGCATACGGAAGCGGAGGCGCTGATTGCCGCGCAGTACGGCGAGAAGGCCTTTCCTAATCGCGTGCTGATGGCGGATTTTCCGGAAGGTGCGGAGCTGATTCCGAATCCGGTGAACCGCGTTGCCGGTTTTTTTCTATGCGGCCATTATTTCGTGCCCGGTTTTCCGGAAATGGCCTGGCCGATGCTGGAGTGGGTGCTGGATACGCAGCTACGCCATTTGCATGTCGCCGAGCCGCCGGTGGAGTTCTCGCTGCGCACCCTCGGCAGCAGCGCGGAAGGCGATCTGCTGGAACTGATGGAAGACGTGCTCGCGCGCTTTCCCGGCATCACGCTCTCCAGTCTGCCAGGCCGCGGCGACGCCCAGCGGCCGCGGCATATCGAATTCGGCATCAAGGGGCCGCGCGCCATTGCCGCACCGGCCTTTGGCTGGTTTCGCACGCGCCTGCTGGAACGCGCGGAAGTTCGCGTCGAGGATTTGCGCACACCGTGACGCGCCTCGCCGCAGGCCAGTTGAAACAGGCACCGAAATCACTAGACCGCAGCGCGTTTGCACTTGAAAATAGGCACTTGATCCGCACATTAACGGCGGGTTTCATGTGCGGGATTCAGCAATGCCTATCTACGATTATTTCTGCCAGGCCTGCGGCAAGCAGTCCGAGATCATGCAGAGGATTTCCGATCCGCAGGCGGTCGATTGCCCGCTGTGCGGCAAATCGGCGCTGACCAAGCAGTTGTCCGCCGCCGGTTTCCGGCTCAAGGGTGGTGGCTGGTACGAGACCGATTTCAAATCCGGCAGCAAGAAAAATCTCGCGGGCGAGGGCGGTGCGGCCGCGGCCGCCAGCGGCGGCGACGCCAAGCCGGCGGCTGCCGATGCGAAACCCGCTACCGGCAAGGACAGCGCAAAAGCGGCACCGGTCACTGCGCCCGCCGCAACGACAACCCCCACAACAACCTGACTCCGGCGCGCGCCCCGCGTGCCGAACCGATGAGAGGTCTTGCCATGAATAGCCTGCTGCGGCGCTGGTTTATCGCCGGACTGCTGGTGTGGGTGCCCTTGGCGGTGACGCTGCTGGTCATCCGCTTCATGGTGAATCTGCTCGACACCAGCCTGCTGCTGTTCCCCGAGCACTTCCGGCCTGACATTCCCGGTTTTGGCGTGCTGCTGAGCATCCTGCTGGTGCTGGGCACCGGCGCGCTGGCGGCGAATTACCTCGGCGTCCAGGCGCTGAACTGGGTCGAGGCGCTGCTCAGCCATATCCCGCTGGTGCGCACCATTTACGGCGGCATGAAGAAGCTGGCGCAGACGCTGCTGTCGGGCAACTCGGTGGCGTTCCGCCATGCGCTGCTGGTGCGCTACCCGCACCCAAACAGCTGGAGCATCGCTTTCCAGACCGCCGACACCTCGCTGGAGATCGGCCACAAAACCGGCGAGCAACTGGTGACGGTGTTCATCCCGACCACGCCGAACCCGACTTCCGGCTTTCTGTTGCTGGTGCCGCGCAAGGACGTGGTGTGGCTGGACATGCCGGTGCAGGAAGCGCTGCGCCTGGTAATTTCGCTGGGCGTGGTGACGCCGGACGGCCACAAGGCCGATACAGCGCTGACTCCGCCGCCGGCCGCCTGACCGCCCGGTTTGCCAGCGCGCGCGGATGGACGGGGGCGGGTAGGTTAGACTACGGCCCGCGCCTGTACACGGGCGCTTTTTAGCGTCACCCGCTCCGTCGGTTCGGGTCTGTATAACGGTTTTAATATATTGATCATAAGTAATTTACTCCGCTATATTTAAACAACATAGCATCCCGTAAGGCCGCCAGCGGGTGGCCAGATTTCCGCAAACTTTCAGAGTCCGATTGTTCCCATGATGCGTTCCCACTACTGCGGCCAGGTCACCGAAGCGCTGACCGGCCAGACCGTTACCGTGTGCGGCTGGGTGCATCGCCGCCGCGACCACGGCGGCGTGATTTTCATCGACCTGCGCGACCGTGACGGCCTGCTGCAGCTGGTGTTCGATCCGGACACGAAAGAAGCCTTCGAACTGGCCGACAAGCTGCGCTCGGAATACGTGGTGCAGGTCACGGGCCGTGTGCGGCCGCGTCCGGCAGGCACCGAGAACGCGAATCTCAACACCGGCAAGATTGAGGTGCTGTGCAAGGAGATCGTGCTGCTGAACAAGGCGGAGACGCCGCCGTTCCACCCCGATGACGAGACGGTGGGCGAGGAGACGCGGCTCAAGTACCGTTACATCGACCTGCGCCGTCCGCAGATGCAGAAGAACCTGCGCATGCGTCACGAGGTGGTCAAGCGCATCCGCAGCTACATGGATGCGCAGGGTTTCGTCGATGTGGAAACGCCGATCCTGACCCGCGCCACGCCGGAAGGCGCGCGCGATTACCTGGTGCCGTCGCGGACGCATCCGGGCCATTTCTTCGCGCTGCCGCAGTCGCCGCAGTTGTTCAAGCAGTTGCTGATGATGTCCGGGCTGGACCGCTACTACCAGATCGCGCGCTGCTTCCGCGACGAGGATTTGCGCGCGGATCGCCAGCCGGAATTCACCCAGCTCGACGTCGAGACTTCCTTCCTCGGCATGGACGAGATCATGGCGCTGATTGAAGGCTTGGTCGTGGGCCTCTGGAAGGACACGCTGGGCGTCGATCTGGGCAAGCTGCCGCATATGAGCTATGCCGAGGCGATGAACCGCTATGGTTCCGACAAGCCAGATCTGCGCAATCCGCTGGAGCTGATCGAAATCAAGGATCTGGTCGCCGATTCCGAGTTCAAGGTATTCGCTAACCCGGCAAAAGATCCGAAGTGCCGCGTCGCCGTGATGCGTGTGCCGCAGGGCGGCGAGAAACTGTCACGTGGTCAGATCGACGGCTACACCGGCTTCGTCGCCGCTTATGGCGCGCGCGGCCTGGCCTGGATCAAGGTCAACGACAAGGCCAAGGGCCGCGAAGGGCTGCAATCGCCGATCGTCAAGAATCTTTCCGACGCCGCGCTCACCGGCATTCTCGAGCGCACGGGTGCGCAGGATGGCGACATCCTGTTTTTCGGCGCCGATAAATTCAAGGTCGTGTGCGATGCGCTGGGCGCACTGCGTCTCAAGGTCGGCAACGATCTCGGCCTGACCGCATCCGGCTGGCGCGCGCTGTGGGTGGTGGACTGGCCCATGTTCGAGTGGGACGACAAGGACGGCGGGCGCTGGGTCTCGCCGCATCATCCTTTCACCGCGCCCAAGGTGCAGTCCGCCGACGAGCTGCGGAACAAGCCCGGCACGGTGCTGTCGCAGGGCTATGACATCGTGCTCAATGGCGTCGAGATCGGCGGTGGTTCCGTGCGCATCCACCGGCCGGAAGTGCAGCAGGCGGTGTTCGACCTGCTCGGCATCGGCGCAGCGGAGCAGCAGGAAAAGTTCGGCTTCCTGCTGGAGGCGTTATCCTACGGCGCGCCGCCGCACGGCGGGCTCGCGCTGGGCCTCGACCGCATGATCATGCTGATGGTGGGCGGGCAGTCGATCCGCGAAGTGATCGCCTTCCCGAAGACGCAGACGGCGGCCTGTCCGTTGACCAATGCGCCGGGCGAGGTGGATGCGCGGCAGTTGCGCGAGTTGCATGTGAAGTCCACGGTACAGAACAAAGACGCCGCCAGGCTGGCCTGATATTTTCGAGGAGTGGGTGATGCTATTTGTGCGTTCGATGCGCCAGTTGCTGGTGATTGTGTCCGCGGCGAGCCTCGTGGCCTGCGGCGGTGTCGGCACCGGCAACAAGCTGAATTTCATCCGCATCGTCACCGGCGATACCAACGCGCCCATCCAGAACGACGTGATCGCCTACCAGTGCCTGCGCCAGAACGTGCATCTGCTCGGCACCTTCACTGACGGCACGGTCGGCGACTACAGCACGCGCGCTCTCTGGACCTCCACCGATGACAGCATCGTGCATGTCAGCAACGCCATCCTGCCGGCGGACGCGGTGCCCAGCACGCTGGCGCCTAACGGACAGCCCGAGAGCAACACGCTGGTCTATGCCAAGGGCACGTTGGTGCCGGGCGCCAACGCCGGCACCGCGGTCATCACCGCCACCTACCTGGGCATGAGCAGCAGCGTCACGGTGCAGGTTAAAACCCCGGCCGCGATCTTCATCAGCAAGGACACGCCGTCCTACATCAACGGCAAGCCGCTGACGGCGCCGGGCGCCACGCCCTCGCTGACGCCCACGCCGGCCATGACCATCGCGCCGCTGTCCCTGCAGCCGCTGCACGTGCTGGCGGATCTCGATGGCAACGGCGTGCCGTCCGACGTGAGCAGCTTCGCCTTGTGGTCGATTCCCGCCGACCCCAGCGGCGCCATTGCGACGGTCAGCAGCAACGGCATCGTCGGCGGCGTGGCGATCAACCCCGCGGCCCCGGTCAACGTGCACGTCAACTTCGACAGTTGCCCCAGCATTCCGCCCGGTGTCGTGACCACCATCGATACCGCGTTGACCGTGGCCAATATCGACCACCTGGAGATGCGTTCCGAGCAGCAGAACAACGCGCTGTACACCAACCTGCCGGGCAAGCTGATCGCGCTGACCAGCGAAGCCATGCAGGTGCTGGCGCATTTCGACGCCACCAATGTGGACAACGATCCGGTCAGCCACCCGACCCAAGATCTGAGCACGCAGTCGCATTTCTACGCCGATTACAACCAGGATTGCCCGAACCTGAACCAGGCGCCCGCCAATCCGCCGGTACCCAACCCGAATCCGGTGACGGAACTGGCCTTTAGCCCGATTCCCGCGCTGGCCAATATTGCCGTCGCGGGCGCGCAGGCCAGCATCAATCCGTTCGTGAAGCTGTCCGCCAGCTTCGTGGTGAACAAGCCCGTGGGCGGCCTCGCGCAATCCATCTGCGCTGCCAACGACGTGCAGCGCGCCGTGGTGCTGGGCACGCTGAACGCGGTCGCGATACGGGCCGACCAGAAAAATCTCACGATCCAGCCGCGCGGTTCGCAGCAGTTCAATGCCATGGGCAGTTTCCTCGACGCCAACGGCGCCCAGGTCGGCACGCAGGACATCACGCGCGGCGTGGTCTGGAGCGTGAGCGACACGGTTCAGGCGGCAATCAGCAATGCCTTCAACAGTTCCGGATTCGCCTCGTCGCGGCTGGGCAGCGGCGGCTGCGTCAACGTGACCGCGACCAACAGCAATGCCGTGACCACCAAGTCCGACACCGTGCAGTTGCCGATCAGCGGGCCGAACAACCCGGCGACCAGTTGCCCGCCGGTTCCCTAGTCCACCCGCTCTGTAGTGTTATGGCGGAGATGTCGTTTGTATTTATATATATTTGTTAAATATTTTTCATATAAATACACAGACTCAGGCCGTTTTCACAACCTAGCGGGCCGGAAGTTTCTGCTGCATTGCGGTAAAATTCCATTCCTCGCATTTGATGCGAACGACACAGGAGGGTGAGCCATGGCCGCCGCTCTGAAGATTGACCAATTCAACCTGCTGGACGACGGCGAATGCGACGCCCGCATCGTCGCGGCCAAGAACATCCTGGGCAAGCGCCTGGCGATACTGGGTCATCACTACCAGCGCAACGAGGTGTTCAAGCACGCCGATTTCAGCGGCGATTCGCTGAAGCTGTCGCAGATGGCGGCCAAGACCGACGCCGAGTTCATCATCTTCTGCGGCGTGCACTTCATGGCCGAAGTGGCGGACATCGTCACCGAGGGCCAGCGCACGGTGATCCTGCCCGACCTCGCCGCCGGCTGCTCGATGGCGGACATGGCCAATCTGGTGAAGGTGAAGAAGTGCTGGGAGGAACTGTCCCAGGTCATCGACCCTGACCAGATGGTGACGCCCGTCACCTACATCAATTCTGCCGCCGACCTCAAGGCTTTCTGCGGCAACCACGGCGGCATCGTCTGCACCTCGTCCAATGCGCGCGGCGTGCTGGAATGGTCGTTCTCGCGGCGCGAAAAGGTGCTGTTTTTCCCCGACCAGCATCTGGGCCGCAATACCGGCGTGAAGATGGGCATTCCGCTAGCGCAGATGGTCACCTGGGATTTCATGAAGCCGCGCGGCGGCCTCAGCGACGAGGAAATCCGCAACGCGAAGATCATCCTGTGGAAGGGCTTCTGCTCGGTGCACCAGATGTTCCAGCCGGCGCACATCGACAACTTCCGCAGGGCGCATCCGCAGGGCAAGGTCATCAGCCACCCGGAGAATTCCTACGAGGTCTGCCAGAAGTCGGACTTCATCGGCAGCACGGAATTCATCCTGCGCACCGTGCGTGCGTCGGAGCCGGGCACGCACTGGCTGGTCGGCACCGAGCTCAATCTGGTCAATCGCCTGGCGGACGAAGTGAAATCCAAGGGCGTGACCGTGCAGTTCATGTCGCCGACCGTGTGCATGTGCTCGACAATGTTCCGCACCGATCAGCAGCACCTGGCCTGGGTGTTGGACAACCTGGTGGTGGGCAACGTGGTGAACCGGATTCGCGTGCCGGCCGATGTGGCCAAGCCCGCGCGTGCGGCGCTCGATTTGATGCTTGAGGTTGTTGATTGAAATCGCGGGTGAGTGCTAAGTGCTGAGTGCTTAGTGCTAAGTAAAAACCTTCTTGCAGCACTCAGCACTTAGCACTCAGCACTTATTTTAGGAATTGTCCATGTGGACCAACGCCAAAACCCTCGCCCAATACGATCCTGAACTGAACGCCGCGATCCAGTCCGAATGCGCCCGCCAGGAAGCGCATATCGAGCTGATCGCCTCCGAGAATTACGCCAGCCCGGCGGTGATGGAGGCGCAGGGCAGTGCGTTGACCAACAAGTACGCCGAAGGCTATCCGGGCAAGCGCTACTACGGCGGCTGCGAGTTCGTGGACATCGCCGAACAGCTCGCTATCGACCGCGTCAAGCGCCTGTTCGACTGCGATTACGCCAACGTGCAGCCGCATTCCGGCGCGCAGGCGAATGCCGCGATCTTCCACGCGCTGGTCGTGCCAGGTGACACGGTAATGGGCATGAACCTCGCGCAGGGCGGCCATCTCACCCACGGCAATCCCGCCAACTTCTCCGGCAAGTTCTACAAGATCGTGCCCTACGGCCTTAACGCCTCCGGCTACATCGACTACGACGAAATGGAGCACATCGCGCTGGAGACGAAACCCAAGATGCTGATTGGCGGTTTCTCTGCTTATTCGCGCATCAAGGACTGGAAGCGCATGCGCGAGATCGCCGACAAGGCCGGCGCGTATTTCTGGGTGGATATGGCGCATGTCGCGGGTCTCGTCGCGGCTGGCGAATATCCCTCGCCGCTGCCTTACGCGCATGTCGTGACATCGACCACGCACAAGACCCTGCGCGGCCCGCGCGGTGGCCTCATCCTGACCAAGGGGCAGAGTGAGGAGTTCAATAAAAAACTGAATTCCGCCGTGTTCCCCGGCATCCAGGGTGGTCCGCTGATGCACGTCATCGCCGCAAAGGCGGTGGCGTTCAAGGAAGCGGCTTCGGCCGAGTTCAAGACCTACCAAAAGCAGGTGGTGGTCAACTCCCGCGCGATGGCGAAAGTCTTTCTCGACCGCGGCTACAAAGTTGTTTCCGGCGGTACCGACAACCACCTGTTCCTGCTCGACCTGATCGCCAAGAACGTCACCGGCAAGGACGCCGAAGCCGCGCTCGGTCGCGCACATATCACCGTAAACAAGAACGCAGTGCCCAACGATCCGAAATCCCCCTTCGTCACCAGCGGTCTGCGCCTGGGCTCGCCGGCCTCGACCACGCGCGGTTTCGGCGACAGGGAAATGGCCGAAGTCGCCGGCTGGATCGCCGACATCGTCGATGCGATGGCCGCCAACGAAGGTGTGGAGCAGGTGATCACGCGCGTGCGCGGGCAGGTCGAACAGCTCTGCGCGCGCTTCCCGGTTTACCGGGCGGCGAAGAAAGCGGCGTGAATATAGTGCTGAGTGCGAAGTGCTGAGGACTAAGTCCATGAAGTATTCATCCGCTCAGCGCTCAGCGCTTAGCACTTAGCACTTAGCACTCACATGCAATGCCCCTTCTGCAAAACCCCCGACACGCGCGTCATCGACTCGCGCTTGGCCGAGGACGGCGAGCAGGTGCGGCGCCGGCGTGAATGCGAGAAGTGCGGCAATCGCTTCACCACCTTCGAGAAGGCGCAGCTACTGATGCCGGGCATCGTCAAGCGCAGCGGCCAGGTCGAACCGTTCAAGGAGGACAAGCTGCGCCGTGGCATCGAGAGCGCCTGCTTCAAACGGCCAGTGACGCCGGAGCAGATCGACCACGCGCTCGACAGCGTCATGCGCAAGCTACGCCACAGCGGCGAGCGCGAACTGCCGTCGCGCCAAGTGGGCGAGTGGGTAATGGAAGAACTGCGCGATCTCGACCATGTGGCCTATGTGCGCTTCGCCTCGATCTACCGCAAGTTTGAAGACGTGAACGCCTTCCGCGAGGAAATCGAGCGCCTGGAAAAACTGCCCAGCCTCGAATTGCGCCGCAGCCAGCTCACGCTGATCAAGACGGATGACAAACCCTAGCGCGGCGGGCTGGATGGCCCGCGCAATGCAGCTTGCCGA
>JBOICL010000360.1:0-3099 GCA_050740055.1 Stenotrophobium sp. | reverse complement strand
CGCGGCTTGAGGTTGTATTTTTTCAGCGCCTTTTCGGAGACGATCAGCATCGCCGAAGCCGCGTCGCCAGTCTGGCTCGACACGCCGGCAGTGATGGTGCCTCCCGGCGCCAGCGGCTCCAGCGTCGCCATCTTTTCCAGCGTAGTTTCGCGCGTGGTCTCGTCGTGATCGAGGCCGGCGATGGGCACGATCTCCTTTTTGAAGCGGCCTTCGGCGATCGCCTTGCGCGCACGGACATGGCTCTCCAGCGAGAATTTCTCCATGTCCAGACGCGAGATGTTCCACTTGTCGGCAATCATCTGCGCGCCGTGGAACTGCGACACCGGCTGGTTGCCGAAGCGTTCAACCCAACCCTTGCTGCCGGAAAACGGATCCTTGAAACCCAGCGGCTGCGCGCAGGTCATCGCCGAGGAAATCGGGATCTGCGTCATCGTCTGCACACCGCCGGCGATCACCACATCCTGCGCGCCGCTCATCACCGCCTGCGCGGCGAAGTGCACAGCCTGCTGCGACGAACCGCACTGACGATCAATCGTCACACCGGGCACGTGCATCGGCAGCCCTGCTGCCAGCCAGCTTGAACGCGCAATGTTGCCGGCCAGCGGGCCGATGGCATCGAGGCAACCGAAGATGACGTCGTCGTAATCGTTCGCAGGAATCCCGTTGCGCTCCACGAGTGCCTTGAGCACGTGGGCGCCGAGATCGGCGCCGTGGATGTGGGCAAGACTGCCCTTGCGCTTGCCGGTTGGCGTGCGCAGCGCATCAACGATATAGGCTTCAGCCATGTCCATTCCCCAATGTGATCCTGATCTGATTAGTTGAAAGTTTCGCCGGGACCCAACGCCGCGTCATGCGCGAAGATCGCGGCGGCAACGCGGCTCTTGTGAAACGCGCGCGTGCCCCAGGCCGCTTCCAGCGCCCAGGCGCGCTTCATGAACATCTGCAGATCCGCTTCCCAGGTGTAGCCCATGGCGCCGTGCGCCTGCAGGCTCTTGCGTGCAGCCAGCAAGGCTGCCTCGCCCGCAGCCAGTTTCGCGTGCGATACGTACAGGGCGCGTTGCGGATGCGCGTGCGCCATCGCATAGGCGGCGCGATGGATCACCGGGCCGGCGAACTCGATCTGCACCGCGACATCGGCAAGCTGATGCTTGATCGCCTGGAAGGAGCCGACCGGTTTTCCAAACTGCTTGCGCTGAGCGCTGTAATCGATGCCGAGATCCATCATGCGCTTGGCCAAGCCGCGCAACTGCGATGCAACCGACAGTGCGGCTCGGCTGAAGGCGTCCTCCCAGATCGGCCTGCCCATCGCCGCATCGCAGACGCGCGTCGCGGCGGACGGTGTCCACTCGACCTTGTACAGGCGGCGCGACTGGTCGATGCTGGGGTTGAGCGTCAGCTTCACCTTGTCCGGCGTGGTCGCATGCACCTCGCCTTCGTGCCACAACAGCAGCAGGTTGGCGATCTGCGCATCGGCTACGAAGGGATTGACCGGATGTCCAACGGCGATGCGCGCGCGGCCTTCCACCATGCGTGGCAGCCATTCCTGGGGCAACGCCGTGCCCACGGGCAGGCGGCTGAGGATGTCTACCGCGAGATAAGCCGAATCGGACAGGGAATCGGGAATGCCGTGATAGCCCAGTTCCTGCAGAATCAGCACCCAGTCGAGATCGTTCTGGCCCAGTCCGCCGAACTCTTCCGGCACGGACAGCGCAGTCAGTCCCTGCTCGGTGACCTTGGCGCGCATCTCGGAGGAACGGCCGCTATGGGTTTCCCAGAAATCGCGCAGCATCTCCGGCGCGGCCTCGACCACGAGGAATCGGCGCACGGCATCGCGGAATTCAAACTGCTGGGCATCGAAGGTGAAATCCATGGCTCAAACCCTCGGCAGGCCGAGCATGCGCTCGGCGATGATGTTGCGCTGGATCTCGTTGGTGCCGGCATAAATCGGCCCGGCCTGCGCAAACAGAAACCCGTCCAGCCAGTTGCCGATATCACCAGCATCGGGCGCATGCGGCATGAGTTCGGCACGCGCGCCGAGGATCTGCATCGCGGTTTCGTGCATCAGCAGGTCCAGTTCCGACCAGAAAATCTTGTTGGTGCTGGCCTCCGCGCCAATCTTGCCGCCCTTGGCGAGACGGCAGGCCGTACGGTAAGTCGCGAGGGCATAGGCTTCCGCACCCATCCAGCTTTTCAGCACCGCGTCGCGGATCGCCGGGTCGGCGTCGGCTCCTTTCTGATTCCGCTTATAGAGTTCCACCAACGCCTTTGCCGTGTGCTGGAAGCGCCCCGGCGAACGCAGCATCAGGCCGCGCTCGAAACCGGCGGTGGCCATGGCGATGCTCCAGCCCGCACCCTCGTCACCGAGGCGGTTTTCCACCGGCACGCGCACATTGTCGAAAAAGATTTCCGCGAAGCCTGGCAGCCCGTTGAGCTGCTTGATCGGCCGTATCGTGATACCCGGCAGATTCAGCGGCATCAGCACAAAGGTCAGGCCGTGATGACGCGAGGATTCAGGATCGCTGCGAAACAGACCAAACAACCAGTCGGCGTAAACGGCGCGCGTGGACCAGATTTTCTGGCCGTTGATAACGTAGTGATCACCTTCGCGAATTGCCTTGCAGCGGATCGCTGCCATGTCCGAACCGGCACCGGGTTCCGACCAGCCCTGCGCCCAGATATCCTGGCCGCTGGCCATGCGCGGAAGAATCTGCGCTTTCTGCGCCTCGGTGCCATATTCCATCAGCGTCGGCGCGAGCAGAAAAATACCGTTCTGGTTGACGCGCAGCGGCGCGTTGGCGCGCCAGTATTCTTCTTCGAAAATCAGCCATTCGATCAGGTCGCAGCCACGGCCGCCGACGTCCTTGGGCCAAGTCACGGCGCTCCAGCGACCCGAGTTGAGCATGGCCTCCCACTGGCGGTGCTGCTCGAAACCTTCCTTGGTGTCGAAGCTGGCCAGCGGCTGCTTCGGCACATGGGCTTCAAGCCACGTCCGCACCTCGGCGCGGAATTTATTTTGCTGTTCTGTATATTCGAGGTTCATGGTTTATTTCGCGAACTTGGCGTCGCGTTTTTCGACAAACGCCCTGCGCGTCTCGGCGG
>JBOICL010000359.1:0-2296 GCA_050740055.1 Stenotrophobium sp. | reverse complement strand
AGAACATGGCGCAGTACGCGGACAAGCTCACCGACGGACAGAAGGCGCTGCTGAAAAAATATTCCCCGGCTTTCCGCATGGAGGTCTACCCCAGCCATCGCGACTTCCGCAATCCCGATATGGTCTGGGATGTAGCGAAGAAAAACGCCGTGACCGCCGAGTTGGTGCACGACAGCAAGGGCGTCTCCGGCACCACCGGTGCGATCCCGTTCCCGTTTCCGCAGACTGGACTCGAAGCGGTCTGGAACCTGGTCTTCGCCTACCGCGCCTGGAGCGAGGCGGTGACTTCCGAAACCGCCGTGGTGTACCCCAACGGCAGCACCATCTGGGGCAAGGCCCGGTTCATCGACATGGCGCCGCAGGGACTCACGGGCAAGCCAGGCTCCATGCAGGACAAGATCGCGGCGTATTTTTACATCAGCTATCTCAAGCCCGAACGCGACAAGGGCATGACCGCGGTCGGCTACCAGCCGATGGATTTTTCGCACGACGCGACCAACTCCTGGCAGTACATGCCCGGCCTGCGGCGCGTGCGCCAGGCGCCGGAAGTGGGCTACGACTACCCGGTGCCGCCCGCGGGCATGCACGTCTCCGACGAGGACACGCTCTACAACGGCTCGCCGGACCGCTACACGTGGAAGATCGTCGGCAAGAAGGAATTCTATGTGCCCTACGACAACTTCCGCATCAACGATCCGCGGATCAAGCTCAGCGATCTGGTCAAGCCCAAGGCGATCAATCCGGATTACGAGCGTTACGAACTGCACCGCGTCTGGGTGATCGAAGGCGACCTCAAGCCTGGCCTGCGCCACGTTTATCGCAAGCGCGTGCTCTACGCCGACGAGGACACCTGGCTGCCGCTATGGGCCGAAAATTACGATCTGCGCGGCCAGCTCTGGCGCAGCAGTTACGTCAATTATTTCTACTCGCAGGAATCGAAAGCCTTTCATCGCGGCGTGACCGTGTATCACGACCTCAACGCCGATGCCTATGAGGCGACTTATCTGGTCAACGAGTCCGGCGATGGCTGGTGGCGACTGGATCGCACGTATCCCTTATCGATGTTCACGCCGGAGGCGGCGGCGCGAGGCGGGCACTGAGCCGCGCGTGGCATGTCAATAATTGCGGTGGGGCGCGCTGTAGCTGTCCTGCGGAATCGTGAACGGCACGGTGCGGCCGCACAGCGCTTCTATCGTCATCAGTTCCAAGTCGGTGTGGTTTTTGAACGGCGCGGGCACGATGCGGCGGCCGTCCTGCTGCTGCGCGAGGACGTAGCGCGGCGCGTTGTGATGTGTTGAGACGATGGCCTCGGACTCCTTGCTGTCGGTGGTCGCGACCTGCGTGTGGCCGTAGCAGGTGCAGAAATAGGTGCGCTGCGCCTCGACCTCGGTGTAGAAGCCGGTGCCGCGGATGCCGATGGTGGCGACCGGCGTGTTGACCGCGATGCGGTCCTCCGTATCGCGATGGCCGAACACGCTGAGCAGCGCGCCGGTGACGACGCGCAGGCTGCGCACCAGCAGTTCCTTGCCGCCGATCTCCAGCGCGGACCGCTCGCGCACGATGAAGGCGCCGTCGCCGATCGCGATCACGGCGTAGCTGCCTTCGCCGGTTTCGATGTTGCTCTGCGCGCCGATCTGCGTGTCGTGCGTCATCGGGCGCCCGTTGACACGCACGTCGCCCTTGAGGTCGAACACAGATTTGCCCGCCGGCATCTTTGCCGGCAGCTTGCCGAACAGCGACGCCAGCGCCGGCAGGTTCCAGCCCGCGCCGCCAACCAGCAGCCCGGACGTAAGCGCCCGCACCAGGAAACGCCGCCGCTGTTCGTGGACAGCGTCCATCTGCTCTGTCATCTTTTCGTTCATTGTTTCCCCCGATCGTGAAACGCCGCGCATTGCGCCGAGGCTCCCGATGAAAACTTTACCCCTTTACCCCGCCGCCGTGCTGTCGCGCCGTTTCTGGGGGCTGGTGTTGCTGAGCGTGACCGCACTGTGGGCCTGGCCGGCATCGGCGGATGCGCCGCCCTACAGCGGCAGCGCCGGTATCGGCTACGACAGCAATCCGGGTAATGCCGAGGTTGGCAGCACCGTGCCGGCCACGGGCTACGGCACGGCAGGGGTTGCTTCCGAACTGATGCAGCATCTGAGCGGCGACACCGCTTTGCTGACGCGGGGCAGTCTCGACGCGCAGCAGTATTTCCGCTACGCCGGCCTGTCCAATGCGCGCGCCACCCTGCAACTCAGCGGACTGTACCGGGCCGGCGGCGGATTCTTCGCGCCCACCGTCGCCGTGTGGAGTT
>JBOICL010000358.1:0-2972 GCA_050740055.1 Stenotrophobium sp. | reverse complement strand
CACCAGCCCCGGTCGTCTGCGCTCGTATATCCGGCATCTCCGGTTTGGCTTGTCCGGGTGCCCTCATGAGAATTCGCGGCTTTCTTCCCCTATCGCTCCATAGAGATTTATTTCAGGCTCGCCATTGTTACCGGGGTGATTGAAAGGCCGGTCCGACCGGTGTGTCGTGAGGCGGGTGTCGTCGAGGTTTACTGCGGTGAATGGGTGTCTGATTTCACGCGGTGACTGCTTTGTTTAATCCCGCATGTTGGCGCGAAAGAGGCCTATCTGCCCGATTTGCAACTGATCCTGCGGCAGGCTTGGCTGCGTCGCGGTGCATTGGCCGTGGCCGACAACGTCAAATTCCCAGGCGCGCCTGAGTATCGGGCCTACATGATCGAGAACGAGGGCAAACTCTGGCGCACGATCGAGCACAAAACCCATGCCGAGTACCAGTCAGTGATCACCGACCTCGTTTTGGTCTCGGAATACCTTGCCCCTGGATAGCACATAGCTATCCAACCTACGGGGATTCCACCCTTGTGCGGCGCCGTCCTTTTCGTATTTGATAAGGGCTGCACAGCACAATAATCCGAGGAGTCCCCATGCCCGCATCCTTCCCTGGCGCTGTCATGCAGCGTCTGTCCCTGCCTTTCATGCCGCTACTTTCCTTGTTGTGGCTGGCGCTGTCTGCCCTGCCCGCGCACGCCGATGACGGTGCAACGCTGATGCGCTTCCCGACCCTGCACGGCAACCGCATCGTGTTCGAGGCGCACGGCAATCTGTGGCAGGTGGATCGCGCGGGCGGCACGGCGCAGCGCCTGACCAGCGAGCCGGGCTACGAGCTGATGCCGCGCTATTCGCCGGACGGCAAGTGGATCGCCTTCACCGGCCAGTACCAGGGCAACCGCGACGTTTACGTCATCCCCGCCGGCGGCGGCGTTGCACGGCGGCTGACCTTCCACTCCGACGTGGTGCCCGACGCGCCGACGCGCTGGGGGCCTGACAACATGGTGCTGACCTGGACGCCGGACTCAAAGAGCATCGTGTTCCTGTCGCGCCGCGAGGCCTGGAACGCCTGGTACGGCCGCCCGTACTCGGTGCCGCTGGGCGGCGGACTGCCGGTGGCGCTGCCGCTCGATCGCGGCGGCTTCATGAGCTATGGCCCAGACGGCCACACCATCGCCTACAACCGCATCTTCCGCAATTTCCGCACCTGGAAGCGCTACAACGGCGGCCTCGCGCAAGATGTCTACACTTACGATTTCGACAGCAAGAAGCTGACGCGCATCACCGACTGGAAGGGCAACGACATGGACCCGATGTGGTACGGGCATGTCATCTATTTCCTCTCCGACCGCGACGAACATCGCCGCTCCAACCTCTGGGCCTATGACCTGAACACCAGGCAGTTCCGCCAGGTCACGCACTTCACCGACTACGACATCGACTGGCCCTCGCTGGGTGACAGCGGCATCGTGTTCCAGCAGGGCGGCAGCCTCTACGTGCTCGACCTGCCTTCTGAGCAGATACACAAGCTAGCGGTGTCGGTGCCCGACGACGGCATGCACACCAGCCCGCGCTACGTGGACGCCAGCAAGTTCATCCGTGACAGCGACGCCGCGCAGGTCACCGATTACGACGTTGCACCCAACGGCAAGCGCGCGCTGTTTACCGCGCGCGGCGACCTGTTCAGCGTGCCCGCCGAGCACGGCGACACGCGCGACCTCACTCAGACCAGCAATGCGGACGAGGATCACCCGGCCTGGTCGCCGGACGGCACGCAGGTGGCCTACACCACCGATGTGAGCGGCGAACAGCAGATCGCGGTGCGCCCCGCCGAGGGCGGCACGGAAAAAATCCTCACGCACTTCAAGAACGGCTTCTTCTACCAGCCGGTGTGGGCGCCGGGCGGCGACAAGCTGGCGTTCTCCGACAATGAGCACCGGCTGTGGCTGCTGGACCTCGCCGGCGGCGAGCCGCGGCAGGTGGCGCAGGACCGCTACATGGAAATCCACGACTATGTGTGGTCGCCCGACGGCCGCTGGCTCGCCTACAGCACCACCGACGAAAACCAGGTGCGTTCGATCTCGCTCTACAGTGTGGAGTCCGGTAGGGCCACGCACATCAGCGCCTCGCGCGACAACGACTTCTCCCCGGCCTTCGACCCGGAAGGCAAATACCTGTATTTCATCTCCACGCGCCACGAGAACCCGACTTTCAGCGAAAGCGAGTTCAACGTCGCCACGCTCAAGAGCACCGGCGTCTATGTCGCCACGCTGCAGGCAGATGAGGCATCGCCGTTTTCGCCACGTTCCGATGAAGGCAAGGTTGAAGCCGGCAAGAAAGATAAAAAGGACAAGAAGGATGCGGACAAGGACGACGGCGGCAAGGCGGAATGGAAACCCGGCGCGTCCAAGCCGATAAAAATCGATCTCGACGGCCTGATGCAGCGCGCGGTGCCGCTGCCGGTCACGCCCGCCGAGATCGGCGGCCTCGATGCACGCAAGGGCCTGGTCTATTACTTCACCCAGCCCAGCCAGACCATCGAAGGCAGGCTGCCGGGCGAGAAATCCGCGCTGCATGTCTACGACATGACCAAGCGCAAGGACGCGGTGGTGGTCGAGGAACTCGACAGCTATCGCCTCTCCGCCGACGGCAGCAAGCTGCTCTACAAGAAGGGCAAGGACTGGTTCATCGCCGATGCCAAACCGGCGGAAGCCGCGCCCGGCAAAGCAGAAGATCACAAGCCGCTGGACCTCGCGCACATGCGCATGCTGGCCGATCCGCGCCAGGAATGGCGCGAGATGTTCGAGTCGGCGTGGCGGCTGGAGCGCGACTTCTTCTACAACCGCAAGATGAACGACGTGGACTGGAACGCGGTGCGCGCAGCCTACGAGCCGCTGCTGCCGCTACTCGGCTCGCGCGAGGACCTCAACTACCTGGTCGGCGAGGTTCAGGGCGAACTCGGCAACTCGCACACCTATGTCGGT
>JBOICL010000357.1:0-1587 GCA_050740055.1 Stenotrophobium sp. | reverse complement strand
GCCCTGCATGCGGTAGCGGAAGTCGTAGCGGCCGATCAGGTCGGGGGAGCCCGTCGCGCAGGCGGTCAGGCCAAAGAGCAGGACGAGGGCGACGAGCATTGAATTGCGGGGTCTCATGAAGGATCTCCAAACTCGATGGACTGGATTGTGGGTATGCGGTGCGCACGCGCGGGCATCGACGGCGCGGTTCGACCTCCGGCATGTGGCCGGCCGAGATTGCGTTCGGCCCGGACGGTGGCGCCGGTGACCAGGGAGACATAGCCATTGCGCAGCCCCCGTTCCGGATCGCCGGTGTTGTATTCGCTGTATGTCGCCAGAAGCGCCTGGCGCGGCGTGTCGCCGTGGGCAAGCGCGGCGCGGTAGCCCAGCAGCAGATGGCGCTGCGTTTGCTGGAGGTTGCTGCAGGGGTCGAAGACAGCGGGCCATGTCATGGCGAAGCGATGGACCGTCGCGTTGTTCAACTGCCCCAAGCCGGAATCGAAACTGGGCGGTGTCAACCCTCAAGTGCAACAGAAGCTGACTTTTTGAGCGCCTCATCCTGCAGCTCGGAATACACCTCCCAAGGAGTGCGGAAACCAAGTACTTTGCGCGGGCGGCTGTTCAGCCGATAAGCAATTTCGTCGAGCTGTTCCTGTGAATAAACGCTCAAGTCGGTGCCCTTCGGCAGATACTGGCGAATCAAGCCGTTGGCGTTCTCGTTGCTGCCGCGTTGCCACGGGCTGTAGGGGTCGGCGAAGTAGACTTTGACGCCGGTATTCAAGGTGAACTCGGCATGACGCGCCATTTCGGAGCCGCGATCATAGGTCAGCGATTTGCGCAGTTCGGCCGGTATGTCATTGAAAAGGCGCTCGAATCCTTGCTGGGCAGCCAACGAATCCATGGTAGGCATCTTAGCCAGCATCACGAGGCGACTGGTGCGCTCCACCAGGGTGCCGACGGCCGAGCGATTGAAAGCGCCCTTGATGAAATCACCCTCCCAGTGTCCCGGAATCAGTCGCTCCGCGACGTCTTCAGGGCGAGCGGCAATGCGTATTTCCTCAGCAATGCGGTCCTTGCGAGCGGTGCCGGCCGAACGTGGTCGACGCGTCTTGTGCTCCTGGCGCAGGCAGGCTAGCAATTCCCGACGGATTTCGCCGCGTGGCAAAGCGTACAACGCCACGTAGATGGTTTCATGGCAAACGCGCTGGGTCGGATCGTCAGGGTTCATCAGCGCCAGTCTGCCAGCAATCTGCAGGGGCGAATAGCCCATGCGCAATTGACCGGCGACCTTATCAAACAAAGGCTTGCCAGGTTTTAGCTTGCGCGGATTGCGGCTGCGGATACGTTGCGCAAAAGCATGGTTGGCGGCGCGTGAGCATTCATAGGGCAACTTGCCATAGTAGACCTGGCGGCGGATTTCCCGACTGATCGTACTGGCCGACCGGCTCAGCATCCTCGCGATCTCGTTAACTCCCTTGCCATCGCGCAGCATCAGCATGATCGTCGCGCGCTCGGTCGAAACAAGATGACTGTATTTTTGACCCATCACAACACTCCTCTATGAAGCTCGATTTTGAAGAAGTGTTGCACTCGATTCTAGACCCCACC
>JBOICL010000356.1:0-3570 GCA_050740055.1 Stenotrophobium sp. | reverse complement strand
GCGACGCTCACCGGCACCGCCCCGCAGAATGTGAATCAGTTGCTCAGCACCACGGCGGACCTGACCAAGGGCGGCGGCAATGCCGTGTCGCTGGCGCTGCGCTACCGCTATGCCTTCACGCCTTCGGTGTTTCTGAATGCGCGCGCCGGTGGCTATGGCTGGAGAACGCGGACAGTGATCAATACCGGATCGGGCTCGCTGGATCAGCATGAGAGCGGTGGGGGCTTTACCCTGGGGGCGGGTCCGAGCTTTCGGATCTACAAGGGCCTGGAGGCGGGAGTCAGTCTGGATTATTTCCGCTCGACCTCGACCAACCACTATGCGCAGGCCACCGCCACGCTGGAGTATCGCTTTGCGCCCGCTCTACGCTAAATCGCCGAAAAGCGTGTTATGTATTGATGAATAATTACATAATTATATAATATATAATAACAAAATTCCTTGCACTTGATGTGAGAGCGGGTGACCGCAAACCGGCGCTGATTTTCGGCCTCTGCGGCTCCTGCGCAGGGTCGCATTTCCCGCGCGGTCATTTATGCGAAAATCACGGCCCCGCCGCGCACGAACCCCTTGCGAACGGCGCTGTCCTATTCCCGGCTCCTACTGTCGAGTTCCCCATGAAGTTGATGCTTGCTCTGGCTGCATTGCTGCCCTCCCTCGCCGCCTGCGCTCCGCCTTACGAAGCGCCTGCCCAGGCTGCGGCCAGCGCTTCCGCGCAAACCGCCGCCGCGGCACCCAATGCGGCGAAAACCACGCCCGCGGCCACCGCTGTTCCCGTAGCGGCCGTCGCCGGCGACACGCCGGAAATGGCGGCGCTGCGCGCCAAGCTGGGCAAGACTCTCGATGTCAAAAACGTGACGCTGCGCCCCTCGCCGATGCCCGGCATCTACGAGGTGCAGTCGGGCATGAACTTCGGCTACGTGACCGCCGACGGCGAATACCTGATCGAGGGCGATCTGGTGCGCCTGAGCACGGGCGAGCAGATCACCGACAAGCAGCGCAGTGCCGCGCGCCTGGCGGCGGTGGACAAGATCGGCGAGCAGAACATGATCGTGTTCGCGCCGCCCAAGGACAAGATCAAGCACACCATCACCGTGTTCACCGACGTGGACTGCGGCTACTGCCGCATGCTGCACAGCCAGGTCGCGGAGTACAACGCCAAGGGCATCGCGATCCGCTACGTGTCGTTCCCGCGCACCGGCCCGAATACGGAATCCTTCCGCAATGCCGAAGTCGTGTGGTGCTCCGCCGACCGCAAGGATGCGCTGACCAAGGCCAAGCTCGGCGACCCGATGAAGGGCGATTCCAGTTGCAAGAACCCGGTGACGGATGAATACATGACCGGCGTCAGCATCGGCGTGCGCGGCACGCCCTCGCTGATCCTCGACGATGGCTCGATGATTACGGGCTACCAGCCGCCGGAGCAGCTCGCGCAGGTTCTGGACACCCTGGGAAAGCGCGATGCCAAGGCCGCCGAAGAGGCTGCGGCGAGCACTGCCAAACAGGGTTGATGAGTCCAGAGGGAACCCTGCACAACTGTTTCCGTTCATGGTTCGACAGGCTCACCACGAACGGAACTTGCCTGTTGACCGTTCGCCCTGAGCTTGTCGAAGGGCACTGCTTTACCTGCACAGTTTTTCCCTAACGCGCACTCTAACCGCGCGGATGATGCGCGTGGTGCAAATCCTTCAGCCGCTGCCGCGTCACATGCGTGTAGATCTGCGTGGTGGACAGGTCGGCGTGCCCCAGCAGCGACTGCACCGTGCGCAGGTCGGCGCCATGTTCCAGCAGGTGCGTGGCGAAAGCATGGCGCAGCGTGTGCGGCGACAGCGCCATCGCGATTCCCGCCTGTAGCGCGTAGCGCTTGATCAGGTGCCAGAAGTTGTGGCGCGTCATCGCCTCGCCACGCGCAGTGATGAACAGCGCGTCGGAGACGTGGCCTGCCGCGAGCGCCGGCCGCGACTTCTTCAGGTATTCGCTGATCCGGTCCATCGCCCATTCGCCCATCGGCACCAACCGTTCGCGGCCACCCTTGCCCAGCACCTGCACCACGCCCTGCTGCACGTTCACGCGCGGCAGTTCCAGCTTCACCAGTTCGCTCACGCGCAGGCCGGAGGCGTACATCAGCTCCAGCATGGCGCGGTCGCGCAGGCCGAGTTCAGTGCCAGTGTCCGGCGCGTTGAGCAGGTTCTCGACCTCTTTCTCGCCCAGCGTCCTGGGCAGGTGGCGCGGCAGCTTGGGCGATTGCAGCTGCGCGGTGGGATCGTCCGCGCGCTGGCGGTCCATCACCAGGTAGCGGTAGAACTGCCGCAGCGCCGACAGCAGCCGGGCCTGCGAGCGCGCCGTGAACGGAGACTCCGGCACACGGCTTCGCGCGGCGAAATAGCCCTGGATGTCACTCTCGCCCGCGCGCACCAGCTCGACGCCGCGCGGCGCCAGCCAGCGCGCGAACAGCGCCAGGTCCGAGCGGTAACTGGCCTGCGTATTGGCCGACAGGCCGCGTTCCAGCCAGAGCCGGTCAAGGAAGCGCGCGATCGCCGCGGCATCCTCCGGCATGGGACTTTCGGCGAAGACGGGCATTTTATCGCTGCTCACAAACCTATAATAGCGGCCAATGTTCTCCCGCCTGTTCGACATCTTCTACGCCCCCTACGCGGTGGCCGCGTTCACGGCCGTGGCCGTGCCCGCCTGCGCGTTCATCATCGTCGCGCCCACCCTGACCCTGCGCCGCAATCTCGGCCGCTGCGGCATGCGTGCGGCCCTGCTGTGCATGGGCGTGCCGCTGCGCGTGCACGGGCTGGAAAATCTGCCGCCGGGGGCGTGCATCGCTGTGGCCAATCACACAAGTTATCTCGACGGCCTGATCCTCACCGCCGCGCTGCCTTCGCGCTTCACCTTCGTGGTGCAGGACGGCGCCGCAGGCTGGCCGCTGATCGGCCCCACCATCCGCCGCATGGGCGCGACCTTCGTCAACCGCAGCGCCCCGCGCGAGGGCGCGAAGCAGACCCGCGCGCTGATCCGCCGCGTGCAGGAGGGCGAATCGTTCGCGGTATTCGCCGAAGGCACGTTCAAGGCAGAGCCCGGCCTGCTGCCGTTCAAGAACGGCGCTTTCATGATGGCGGTGCGCGCGCAGGTGCCGGTGGTGCCGGTCGGCATCACCGGCACGCGGCGGCTCTGGGGCGGTCACAACCACCTGCCGCGCTGGAGCGCCGTGACGGTGCGGATCCTGCCCGCCATCGCACCGGTAGGCGCGCACAAGGAAGCCGAAACGCACTTGCGTGACGCCGTGCGCGCGGAGGTGCTCAAGCTCTGCGGCGAACCCGACCGCGCACACGCGGCGCAGACCGACCCCATGCCGGACGAAAACTGAGCGGCGCGAAATGAAAACCATGCTCGCCAAATACCGCCGCCGCTGGCGCAACTGGTCCGGCTCCGTCGAGGCCGTGCCCAACTTCCGCTCCTACCCGGTATCGCTGGAACAGATCCAGTCCGAAGTGCTGCGCGCCGCCGAGGAAGGCGAACGCCTGCGCGTCGGCGGCAGCGGGCAGTCGTTCACGCCGCTGTGCTGGA
>JBOICL010000355.1:0-2110 GCA_050740055.1 Stenotrophobium sp. | reverse complement strand
TGGCCGCGAAACTCCGGGTAGCCGAACACCGTTTTCAGGACGCCGTGCGGCGTGGCGTGTTCCGAAACGGAGGCAGCGGGCATGAGAGCACGGTCGGATGTGAGCGGCGGCGATTCTATCCTGTGTGAGCCCGGACCAGGCGGTGCCCGGCCGGACGATCGTCTGCATTCGTATAGCAAAAGCCTGACTGTTAGAATTTACGGATAGATGCATCATTCGATGCACGAAAAAGTTTGCTTTGAGGGTGGCGCTGGAATGGATATCGCAACGGATGCACGAGCGCAGAAGCGTTCCCCGGATGCTCCGCTACTTGGGCCGATGAGGCCCTGCAAGCTCTGCGGAAAGGCGAGCAAGCGGCTTTGCGAGTTGAACAACTGGGCCAGCGATACGCGGGTGCTGACGATTTACCGCTGCTCCGGTTGCGCGATTGTTTTTGTCGGCAACGAGGTCAGCCCGGCCGAACTCGCGCAGGCCTACAATCGCGATTTCACGGAGTACTACAAGACCATCGAGTACGAAAACCGGCAGAAGATGCTGCACTCGATCTCTGACATCCGTGGACTGGTGCCCGCGGATGCGTACATTCTCGATATCGGCGCCGGCATCGGCATGTTCACGCAGGAGTTCCACAAGGCCGGGTTTAGCCATCTCGCCGCCCACGAGATTCCGGGCACCAAGCTGTCGCATCTGGAGGCGATCGGCTGCACGGTCTATCAGGACTTCGACTACAGCACGCTACCGTCGAATACTTTTGACATGGTGACGCTGCTCGACGTGCTGGAGCATGTGGTCGATCCGCAATACCTGATCGACGCCTGCTTCCGTGTGCTTAAGCCGGGCGGCGTAGTGTACTTCCACACGCCGGTGGTGGCGTCGATGGACCGTCTAATGCACACAACTCTGGGAGTGAACGGGCTTGGAGCCGTCGGCCGCATGTGGCAATACGGGCGCACCAATATTTTTCATCTCCAGAATTTCACGGCCGTCGCCCTCAATGCGCTGCTCACGAAGGCTGGCTTTGCAGATGTGAACGTGCAGACCCGCAACGAACTCTCGTGGCCGCTGTGGGCTTACATCAAGCTCTACATGACGGACCGCATGGGTTTGCCGGCGGCGGTTTCGCGGGCCGCTGCGAAGACGCTGACGCCACTTTTCTGGCCGTTCCTGTCCACGAACCTTTTCAATTCCAACAAGGGAATAGCGTGGGCACGAAAGCCGCCCGTTTGATTGCTACACCACCCGCTCCGTCATGGATGAAGCGGATTCATGTTATTAATGATTGTCATATTAATTTTAAATTAGTTTAAATATAACAGTCCGCAAGCCCATTTCCGGCATAGCGGGTGATTCCTCAAAAGCCCGCCTGTGGCAGCGCCGCATGCGCTTGGCTAACATAGCGCCCCTTTGAGCCCCGCAGGCCCGCCGTCTCATGAACAGCAACGAAGTCCGCGCCAGGTTCCTGGAATTTTTCCGGGAGCATGGCCACACAGTCGTGCCTTCGTCACCGCTGGTGCCGGGCAACGATCCAACGCTGCTGTTCACCAACGCCGGCATGGTGCAGTTCAAGGACGTGTTCACTGGGCAGGACAAGCGCCCCTACGTGCGCGCGGCGTCCTCGCAGAAATGCGTACGCGCCGGTGGCAAGCACAACGATCTCGAAAACGTTGGCTACACCGCGCGTCACCACACCTTCTTCGAGATGCTGGGCAATTTCAGCTTCGGCGATTACTTCAAGAAGGACGCGATCCATTTCGCCTGGGAGTTCATCACATCAAAAAAGTGGCTGGGCATAGACAGTAACCGTCTGCTGGTCACGGTTTATCACAGCGACGACGAGGCCTACGAGATCTGGCACCGCGAAGTCGGCGTGCCGGCGGAGCGCATCGTGCGCATCGGCGACAACAAGGGCGCGAAGTACGCCTCCGATAACTTCTGGGCGATGGGCGAAACCGGCCCCTGCGGTCCCTGCACGGAAATTTTCTACGACCACGATCCCGACGGCAGCAAGGGCATCTGGGGTGGTCCGCCGGGCTCGGCGGAAGAAGACGGCGACCGCTGGATCGAAATCTGGAACATCGTGTTCATGCAGTTCGACCGCGCGAAAGACGGC
>JBOICL010000354.1:0-4618 GCA_050740055.1 Stenotrophobium sp. | reverse complement strand
CGGTCAAGACATCGCCCACGGCGTAGCCGGTGCCTCCGGCGACGACCGTGGCGTCGCCCACCGACAGCGTTCCCGGTGTCTGGAACGGGATCTGCAAATTTGTGGATGGCGCGACGATTACCAGGTTCTGCGTCGCCACATTGATCGACTGCGTTGCCTGGGTTGCGCTGCTCAGGCAGGACGCGGGCTGCGCCGTCAAGGTATCCAACCCACCGTGATTGCCGGTATAGCTGATCGCGACTTGGCCATTGGTTCCGGTCGTCAGGCTGCTGCTCGCAATGGCATTGCCCAGCGCTGAGGTTACATTCAAACCCTGGTTGGGAACGGGGTTATTGCCGGCATCCAGCAGAGTGATGGTGTAGGGCTGGGTGGCTCCGGCGCCCACGGCCGCGGGTCCGCTGATGGACAGGCGCGTACCGGTCTCGGGAATCTGGATCTGCGCCGACTGGCCAGAAATGGACGCAGTGGCATCGATGAGCTGATTGATCGAGTCGCCGCCGGTAAACAGAATCGCCGTGGCCGTACCCGTATTGTTCGTTACCCCGACGCCGCTGCCGTTGTTATTGACCAGCAAGGCACCCCCCGTAGCGGCTGCGCAACTGCTGGGATCCCGTTTGGCACTGAATGTCACCGTGACGTTTGGCAGCAAATTGTTATTGGCGTCCTTCACCAGGGCTGTCAGCGTTATCGCGGAAGCAGACGTGGCAGTACTGGCGCTCGACGCCAATGACGGCAAGCTCGCAGTCAATGTAACCGTGTTGATCGGATTGGCAACCGTCAGCGACGCGCTGCCGGTCAATGTCCTGCTACCTGACGTCACCGTCGCCTGTATGGTGTCGGTTGCGGTGCCGGTGACATGGCTGCCCACCGTGTAGGTTGTCGTCGCCACGCCGGTAGCGTTGGTGACCGCGCTGGTGCTCGCCAGCGCGCCTTGCGAGCCGTTGCTGGGCACGCTGAAATTGACCGTCACGCCGTTGACCGGGGCGCCGCCGCCATCCAGCACGTTCGCGCTCACCTGCACAATCTGCGTAGTGCCGTTGAGCGTGACGCTAGAGGGATTCAGGGACACGGTCACGCTATTCGCAACCCCGGACGCAAAGGTCACCGTGGTGTTGGCATTGAATCCGCCCGTAGAAGCGGTCACGGTCGCCGTGCCCGGAACGGTCGCTGCGGTAAGGGTAAAGCTGGCCACGCCGCTGCCGTTCGTCGTCGCGGTACCTGAGGTTGGAGTACCGGCTGTTGACGTGAAATTCACCGCGATACCCGCTTTAGGAATCGCGACATGGTTGCTGTCGGTGACGGTGGCCGTCACCGTCACCTGGGAACTGCCATCCGCCGGTACGCTGGCCGGCAGTGCGGTCACGGTAATTCCACCGATCTGGGCGTTGCTTGGGGAGATGCTGACCGTTACCTGATTACTGGCTTGACCACCCGCAGCCTTGGCCGTCAGGGTGTCCGTTGTTACGCCAGTGGCCGTCGGTGCCGTGTAATTCGTCTGCGCCTGCCCATTGGCGTTCGTCGTCACCGTCACCGGGTTAAAGCTAGCCCCGTTCGGAGTGCTCGCGGTGGTTGAATTAAAGGTGACCGCAACATTCTGCACGCGGTTGCCATGTGCATCCGACACCACGGCACTCACCGATGCCGTACCTCCGGGCACCAGCGACGTGGGCGCAACCGACAGCACGATGTTGCTAGGCGGCCCTGCCACAAACGTGATCTGCTGGCTTGTAGAGAAGCCGCCCGTGGAGGCCGTTATGGTGGCGCTGCCGATCAGCGAGGGAGAGACCTGGAAAACCTGTGCGGTACCGCTACCGTTGGTCGTCGCCGTGACGGTGGCCGACTGCGTACTGCCTGATTGCAGCAATCCGGCGGAAGTACTGAAGTTCACGGTGACATTGTTCAGCGGATGACCGGAATTGTCCGTTACCGTCGCGGTCACCGCCGTAAGTGCGGCCCCGTCGGCAACCGCCGACGCGGAACCCAGTGCAAGCGCAATACTGCCGATCGGACTCGCTCCGCCCACGGTTACCGTCAAGGGCGCGGTCTTGCTCTGACCGCCGGCCAGCGACGCCTTAAGCGTGTCCGTTCCCAGAGTGGGACCTGCCTGGTAGGTCGTGGAGGCGCGACCGTTGGAATCCGTGTTCACCAAGCCTGCTGTGAACTGGCCGCCGCTATTGTTGGTCGTCGTACTCAGGGAGACGACAATGCCCGATGCGGGATTACCATTCGTGTCCGTGACCTGGACATTGACCGACGCGGTCCCTCCTGCCGCCACGGAAGTCGGCGCGAGGGAGAGGCTGATATTTGCAGCCGGGCCCGATACAAATGCAACGCTGGCGTTGCTGGATACGCCAGTCAACGGCTCAGAAACCGTGACTGTCGCCGTGCCCTGCTGTTTCGACGACTGAAGGTAAACAACCGCCTGACCATTTTTATCCGTGGTATTGGTCGCGGTAGCCGCGTAAGGGGTGGTGCCGGGACTACCGGAAACCAAGCCCGCATTGGTCGAGAAGTTGAGGGTCTTGCCTGAAATAGCGGCGCCCGTCGTATCAACGAGTTTGGCCGTCAGCGGAATCGCAGAGCTTCCGTCGGCAGTGACCTGCGTTGCCGAAGAAGTCAATGTAAGACCTCCGACAATTCCACTGCCAGTGGTGCCGCCGCCGCTGCTGCCGTTACCTCCGGCCCCCACAGGGCTGAAGCCGCCACCGCCGGTGCAGGCTGCGAGCATGGACGCGGCAAGAATGGTACCCACAAAATTCAACACTTGCGACTTACGCATTGGCTCCCCCCGCTGCCGCGGCAAAGGCGCGGCGCACTTTTAAAAAGTTGTTCCGATGCTAGCGCGAAATTTCAACGAAAACAAGAAAATCGCATCACTATTAAAACTAGCTTGGGAAGTCGGCCAAAGACCGCCAGCCTATATGAGTGCCGCGTTATGCAAACGCATTTTGGCGAAAAGCCTTCTAGCGGGTGAAGGACACGCGGGTCATCACTCCAATCGGGCGGACATGCTGGCATGCCGCATGCCCCGTACTGATCACTTTCAGACGCAGGTTCATTTGCTAATATGCGCGCCGCCTTGAGCCGATTCTGAAGATTCGATGAAGCGGACACATCGTGTGGATTGTTGATTGCCCCCGTAGCTTAGTGGATAGAGCATCCGCCTCCTAAGCGGAGGGTCGCCGGTTCGATTCCTGCCGGGGGCACCACATCCGCAAGCAGGGGCTTGTATATCACTCATTGTTTCTGGACGGTCAGCGCGACAAAGCTGCTGCTGTCGGATACCGCAAAAGTAATGCTCGCGCCTGACCCGCTGGCAGGCGTTAGGTAGGCCAGTCCGGTATCACTATGGGAGCCTCGGCCAGGGCATGCACTATTGAATGTCTGCCGATAAGCGTTGAAGCGGCTGTCGATAATCGAGAAGTTACCGGTGAAATTGCATCCGCTGCCGTCGGCTCCGCTGTAACTGCCGTCGTTTTGTATCGTGAGCGTCAGGGCGACACCCCCGACCGTGCCAGCAAAGGTCCCCGGCAGCGATGTGAGACTCGATCCACGCTCGTAGTCCGCGGCACTGTATTTCAAGCTGATGGAACCGTTCACGGCATTGGCCTGCGTCGCGTAAGTTCCGGAAATCTGGCTTCGGGACTGAATGGTCACATCGACCGTTCCCGTTTCGGTTTGCCCTGCGCCGCTGAATGTCATTCCGGGCGGGGCGTACCCCGTAAAGCTCCCGCTTGCCGTGTTGCCCTGCGTGTTGAGCTGCAGCAGGAAAAACTTGCCGGTGCTGACATCAATCAGGCGTGCTTCGCCTGCATCGGTGACGATGGCAATCACGGTGTCAGTACTGCTGTTCGATGACGACAGGGTGCCGGTAAAGATGCCGCCCGGCAAAGCATTCTGGACAGGAGGCCCGGAAGATGGAGGAGGCGAAGAGCCCGCGGGCGTTGTTCCCCCGCCGGTGGTATGTGGAGCGACGAATCCATTGTCTCCATGCACTTTGCAACCGGAGACCAGCAGTGCCGCCAGCATCAGGGCGCGTTTCATGGGCAATGCTCCTCAGACCCTTCTATTGTTGACAGTAGCTTACCGCTGAGTGCAGACCAGGGATAGGAGTAGGCAGCCGGCCCGCCGACTGCACTCATCGAACTCGAGTCAGGAAGTTTTTCAGGCGCTCGTTGCGCGGCGCGGAGAAGAAGTCGCGTGGGGCGTCTTCATAGACGATCTCGCCGGCATCCATGAACAGCACGCGGTGCGCCATCGCGCGCGCGAAGCCCATCTCGTGGGTGACGACGCACATGGTCATGCCTTCGGCGGCGAGCTGTTTCATCACGTCCAGCACCTCACCGACCATCTCCGGGTCCAGCGAACTGGTGGGCTCGTCGAACAGCATGATGTGCGGCTGCATGGCAAGCGCGCGGGCGATGGCGACGCGCTGCTGCTGGCCGCCAGAGAGCTGCCCCGGATGGCACTGCGCCTTGTCTGAGAGCCCGACCTTGACGAGCAGTTGTTCCGCGCGGGCGCGGACTTTAGCCTGCGGCTGTTTCAGCACTTTGAGCGGCGCGAGCATGACGTTGTCCAGCACCGTCATATGCGGGAACAGGTTGAACTGCTGGAACAC
>JBOICL010000353.1:0-6950 GCA_050740055.1 Stenotrophobium sp. | reverse complement strand
GGCCATGCGCGATGCGGGCTTTGCGCAAACCACGCTGCTGCACTTCCCGCAGGTGATCTACCCGTCGGGCTGGTGGTCCGGCTCCATCGCCTGCAAGAAGGCTGGCGCGCTGGCGCAGCGGCTGGATGAAAAGGCGATCACAGCGCTGGATTGCCAGTTCTATAACGCCGAAACGCACAGGGGCGCGTTTGCCCTGCCGACTTATGTGAAAAAGGCGCTAGGCGCGATCTGAATAAGTCACCCGCTCTACGGAATGATGTTGACAGTAATGTTTGTAAATATTGATTATTCTTAGTTATAGTAAATATTTTTACACATAATTTCAACTGCAAACCAGCAGAGCGGGCGCTGCTATTGCAGAGTGCCGGCTTCCACGGCAACTCGTGTCAACGCCATTTTGGATGCTGCGTTGCATTAGCGGGATCACTCGATCTCCACGCCGATGGAACGCGCCATGCAAATCTCCGCCACGATCGCGACAGTTGCCACAATCGCCTCCATATCCTTGGCTGCGGTGACCACGCAAAAGTCATCATCGCCATTCAACGATACTGGGACTGATAATGGGATCATTGCGAGCGTGATTACCTCGTTGCAACCGCCTGTCGAGGAAGGCCAATCCCCACTGGTCAAAGCGGCGGCGCAGGGGCAGGTTTCTACCCTCGACACCTTGCTCAAGAACGGCGCAAAGATCGATCAGGAGGACCCACGTGGCGGCAACGCGCTGTCCGCGGCGATACAGCATCGGCAAATGGAGGCGTTTAACTTTCTGATCCGGCGCGGTGCGAATATCAACTTGACCTATTCCGGTGACATGAAAGGCCAGCGGCCCATCGTGCTGGCCAAGTGGGCCGGAAATGCGGAAATGATCTCGCAACTGACCAAGCTGGGCGCGGATGCGAATGACGAGGGAACGAACCTGCACACCGGAGTCCGGAATCCCTTCTTTGGCAATAGTTATTACTAACTTTCAGGACGCGATTTTGCAGTGAACGACCGAGTCCATTCACGCCCATTCATCCTGCAAGCCTACTTAACTTTCTTCTGGACCTGCGCCTGCTCGACCGCTTGCAGTCTGGCCTGCCTCTGCGTCCATAGCGTCTTGGCGGCGTCTGCCGCGCAATAGCTGCGCACGTCGCGGCGCGTTTCCAGGATCATCAGCCGCGCCTGGTGGGGCGACATGAGGTACACGTCGCCGCCGGGGTCGCGGCCATATATTTCGCGGGCGTTTTCGTAGCTGGCCAGGCGTGACTGGCTGTTGCGGCATTGCAGCGCGACCTGCGCGACGAAGTCGCCGGGAATCACGCCCGCCCAGTCCGGCTGCGCGGGAATATCGCGGCTCTCGATGTAGCCGTGGGTCAGGCGCTGCGAATTGAGCGTGGTCTTGTCGTCGTAGTGGACCACGCCGTCTCGATCCACCCACTTGTAAGCGCTGCCTGCGTAGAGCGGAACACTCGCGATCAACAGCAGGACTGCGCTAATTCCTGGCCGCATGCCGATCAGTTCGAGGACTGATCGCTGGCCGGCACGTCGGCGCAGTCCGTATCGATCTGCTTCTGCGTCTGTTCGATCAACTGCTTACGCTCGTCGGCAGTGTATTCGTGTTCCTTGCCGAGATTATCCTTCTCGATGATGCGGCCGGCGCTCTTGTAGGTCGCCAACTGGTCGCGTTTGCGCGAGCAGTCTTCGACATGCTTGGCTTTCTGCGCCGCAGTGTCGGTCTTGGTTGCAGGCGGCTTTTCGCCATTGGCGGCATCGATGTCGAGTTTCTGCGCACTCAATTTTGCCGGGTTGTCGCCGTAATGCACGTGCCCTTGGGCATCGGTCCACTTGTAGACGGAGCCGGCGAACGCAAGGCCGGTCAAGGCCAGCAGGGTCACGGCAACTGCGGATCGGATCATCATGTAAGCCTCGCGCGTAGGGGCCAGCCGCATGAGTCTATTACGATTCGCATGCGGCATGAACTCCCGCCTAGAATCCCGCAATGAAAATAAAAACCCTGCTGCTGTGGATCCTGGTGCTGGCGCTTGGCGGAGCGGGTTACGCCGAATACCGGCTCGCGGCGCAAGTGACGCAGGCCGCAGGCGCGTTCGTCTACAAGGCGCGGCCCTGGGCAATCATCCGCTACCAGCGCCAGCTGCCGTTTCTCTGGGGCGGCGGCCGCGCCTGGGGGCTGGACATCGAACCGGCCGGCGACCTGCGCCGCCTGCTCGGCGTGCCGATCGGCTACCACTTCACCGTGGACGAGTTGCGCGTGCACCAGCTCAGCCTCAACCCGGACGGCACACTCGCGCTGCTGAAATTCTCGCTGATGGGCCTGCGCGCGCCGGTGCTGGAGACGCAGTCCACAAAATTTATCGTCAACGACCAGTGGTGGCGCGCGGTGCCGACGCTGTCGGAACTCGGCATACAGGAGTTGCGGCTCGACGCCGATGTCACGCTACGCTATGACCCTGCTACGCAGTCTCTGCGTTGCGCCGTCAACCTGCTCGCGCCGAACCTCGGCAACCTCTATCTCGACCAGGACTACGGCGCGGGCAGCGAAGTGTTCGACGGGGTCTTCAAAAATATCGCGCTGCGTTCGCTCACGCTGGAATACGCCGACCTCGGCTGGCTCAGGCAGGTCAAGGAGCTGCTGGCGCAGCGCAACCGCATGGACACGGATGCCTTCGAGATCGCCACGATCACCTCGCTGGGCCAGTACGCGATCATGCAGAAATGGAAATGGGACGATGCCTCCGAGGAGGCGCTGCGCCATTTCGTGCGCGACCCTTCCTACGGCAGGCTGACGCTGTCGCCGGTCTATGATGTGATGCTGCAAAACCTCAGGCTCTATGCGCCCGGCGACTGGTTCGGACTGCTCGCCGCGCGCTTCGGCACCGAGGGAAAATTCAATCATCCACTGCCCGGAGATGCACTTCCATGAGTGAACAGGATCAGGCTATCAGCCCGCAACTCAAGCCCTACATGATGGAAAACCTCAAGCCGGGCGATTACTGGTGGTGCGCCTGCGGCCGCTCGAAGCAGCAGCCGTTCTGCGATGGCTCGCACAAGGTCACAAGCCTCACGCCGGTGAAATTCACCGTCACCGAAAAAAGCGGCACGCTATGGATGTGCGGCTGCAAGCACAGCCAGCACAAGCCGTTCTGCGACGGCACGCACAACAAGCTGGCGCGATAGCATTTCGCACCAACGGCAGCGTTGGGTTCCCGCTCCGTACAGGCTTAAAACGAGGCAAGCGCATGAACCAATGGATTGCACCGATGGCCGTGACCATGCTCATGGCGAGCCCCGCTTACGCAGCCGGCGCACCCGCGCCCTATCAGGTCGCCGCACGTTTCCAGCTCGGCGGCGACGGCGGCTGGGACTACCTGACCGCCGATCCGGCGCAGCATCTGCTTTATCTGTCACGCGCAAGCCGCGTCTGGGTGGTGAACGCACAGACTGGCGTTCTCAAGGCAGAGATTCCTGATACGCCGGGTGTGCACGGCATCGCGCTGGCGCCGGAACTGAGCCGTGGTTACATCAGTTGCGGCAAGGCCAATCTGGTTAAGGTTTTTGACCTCAAAACCAACGCGGTGACCGCCAGCATCCCGGTTGGACAGGAACCGGACGCGATACTTTACGACGCTGCCACGCAGCGCGTGTTCGCCTTCGACGGGCACGGCAAGACTGCAACCGTAATCGACGCAAAAACCAATGCGGTCGTGGGCACGATCGCCATGGGCGGCAAACCCGAATTCGCGCGCGCGGACGGACAGGGGCATGTTTACGTCAACATCGAGGACCGCAGCGAACTGCTGGCAATCGATGCGCGTACACTCAAACCCATTGCGCGCTGGCCGCTGGCACCCTGCACAGAGCCGAGCGGGTTGGCCATCGACGCCGCGCACCGGCGCCTGTTCCCGGTCTGCCATAACCGCACGATGCTGGCGGTGAACGCGGATAGCGGAAAGATTGTTGCCGTCATGCCCATCGGCAGCGGCGTCGATGGCGCGGACTTCGACCCCGCCGGCGGCATGCTCTACAGCGCCAATGGCGAAGGAACGCTGACCATCGTTCATGAATCAGACCCAGACCACTACAGTCTGGTGCAGACGCTACAGACGCAGGCCGGTGCTCGCACGGTCGTAGTCGATACGGCCACGCACCGCATCTACCTGCCCACAGCGCAACGCGGCCCTGCGCCCAAGCCCAGCCTGGATAATCCGCATGTGCGGCCGCCAATCCTGCCCGGCACCTTTGTGGTGCTGGTGGTGGATCAACGCCAGCCGTAAGGACTCCGCCCTTACAGCTGTCCGAGATCGTAACCGCGCTCGTTGTGCTCGGCGGTATCCAGTCCCATGTATTCATGTTCGTCGCTGACGCGCAGGCCGACCATGAAGTCCACAAGCTTGAGCAGCACCACGGTTCCCACCAGAGTGTAAGTACCGGTGGCAAGCACGCCCAGAACCTGCACGCCGATCTGCGAATTCATGTTCATGCCCGACGCGTAGCCCTGGCCGCTGAACACGCCGAGCGCGCCGGAGGCGAAGAAGCCCGCCATCAGCGTGCCGATGATGCCGCCGACGCCGTGCACCGGGAACACGTCGAGCGAATCATCGACGTGGAACTTGCGCTTGATCAGGTGCGTGGCGTTGAAGCAGACGAAGCCCGCGATGAGCCCGATCAACAGCGCGCCGCCGGGGCCGACATAGCCGGAGGCGGCGGTGATGGTGCCGAGGCCCGCAACCATGCCGGTGACGATGCCGAGCACCGAGGGCTTGCGGTACTTGATCCACTCCATCACCGACCATGAAATCGCGCCCGCCGCCGCGGCGATGTGCGTCGCCATCACCGCCATGCCGGCGTGGCCGTTGGCGGACAGCGCGGAGCCGCCGTTGAAACCGAACCAGCCGACCCACAGCATGCCCGCGCCGGTCACAGTCATGGTCATGTTGTGCGGCATCATCGGCGTGTGCGGGAATCCCTTGCGGCGGCCGAGCATCAGCGCCGCCACCAGCGCCGCGGTGCCGGCAGTGATATGCACCACGGTGCCGCCGGCGTAGTCGAGCAGGCCGCGCTTGAACAGCCAGCCCTCCGGCGCCCACACCCAGTGACACACCGGCGCGTAGACCGCCAGCGACCACAGCACGGTGAAGATCAGCATCGCGGAAAATTTCATGCGCTCGGCGAAACCGCCCACTACCAGCGCCGGCGTGATGATGGCGAAGGTGAGCTGGAACATGGAATAGACGCTCTCAGGCACGTCGCCGGTCATGGCCTGCTCGTTGACGCCGTTCATGAACGCTTTGGCGAGATCGCCGATGAACGGCCCGCCCGCGCTGAAGATCAGGCTGTAGAGGCAAACCACCCACAGCACCGAGACGACGCAGGTGATGGCAAAGCACTGCATCAGCACCGACAGCACGTTCTTGGCGCGCACCAGCCCGCCGTAGAACAGCGCGAGACCGGGCAGGGTCATGAACAGCACCAGTGCGGTCGCGGTCAGCATCCACGCGGTGTCGCCGCTATTGAGGCCGGAACCACTACCGACGGTGCTGTCGGCCAGCGCCGCGCCTGACCACAGGCCCGGCAGGATGAGAGCGGAAAGGATTTTCATGGCGGGTTATCTCGTCGCTCCTGCGCATCCATGCGCTCGCGACATTCGGGCATCCTGCCCATCAAAAACGGCCGCGTGGCGGCCGGGAGAAATGTTGCGGAAAAATCAGACGGCGTCGATGCCGGCTTCGCCGGTGCGGATGCGCACGGTCTGGTTGAGGTCGTAGACGAAGATCTTGCCGTCGCCGATCTGGCCGGTCTTGGCGGCCTTGGCGATGGCTTCCACGGCTTTTTCAACCATGTCGGGGCCGAGCGCGACCTCGATTTTTATTTTCGGCAGCAGGTCCACGGTGTATTCCGCGCCGCGGTACAGCTCGGTATGGCCTTTCTGGCGGCCGAAGCCGCGCACCTCGGTGACGGTCATGCCCTGCACGCCCAGATCGGCAAGCGCTTCGCGCACGGCGTCGAGCTTGAAGGGCTTGATGATGGCGATGAGCATTTTCATGAAAAACATTCCGTCCGTTTGATTTGCGGCGGGAGTTTATCAAAAGCTGGCCAAAAGAAAGGGCGCGTCCGTTGCCAGACGCGCCCAATTTGCCACCTAGGACTGTAGAAACTTAGTAGTTGTAGGCCTTTTCGCCGTGGTCGGCGAGGTCCAGACCCTGCTCTTGATCCTCGTCGGAAGAGCGCACGCCGATG
Source organism: Stenotrophobium sp. (assembly GCA_050740055.1). Classification (GTDB taxonomy): domain Bacteria; phylum Pseudomonadota; class Gammaproteobacteria; order Nevskiales; family Nevskiaceae; genus Stenotrophobium. Next base: position 710 of record JBOICL010000353.1, on the reverse strand, counting down.
GTGAAATTCAGCACCAGCATGATCACTGCAGCCACCGAGCCGGACCAGAACAGGGTGATGCCGATGTCCCAGAGCTGCGAGACGATCTGGCCGGCGGTCGTGTAGGTGTCCACACCGGTGACCGGGTCAGGCACGCCCTGACCGCCGAGCGCGGCGTTCACGAAGATGCCGGTGCCCAGCGAGCCGATGATGCCGCCGATGCAGTGCACGCCGAAGGTGTCGAGGGCGTCGTCGTAGCCGAGCCAGGCCTTGACCTTGGTTGAGGCCACCAGGCAGACCACGCCCGCGGTGCCGCAGGTGATCAGCGCACCCAGCGGGCCGACGTAGCCGGCGGCCGGCGTGATAGCGACTAGGCCCGCGACGATGCCGGAGCACACACCCAGCAGGCTCGGTTTGCCCTTGATGATCCACTCGGTGATCATCCAAGTGAGGCCGGCGACCGCCGTGACGAACAGGGTGTTGAAGAAGGCCAGGCCGGCGGCGCCGGTGGCTTCCAGGGCGGAACCGGCGTTGAAGCCGAACCAGCCCATCCACAGCAGGCCGGTGCCGATGGCCGTCATCATCAGGCTGTGCGGCGCCATGTGCACCTTGCCCAAGCCCCTGCGCTTGCCCAGCACCAGGGCGCAGACCAGCGCGGCGATACCGGAGTTGATGTGCACCACGGTGCCGCCCGCGAAGTCGAGCGCGCCCTTCTGCCAGATGAATCCGGC
>JBOICL010000352.1:0-16604 GCA_050740055.1 Stenotrophobium sp. | reverse complement strand
GGATCCGCGGCCGAAGGAATGTCCGACCACGCCGCCCACCAGGCCGCCGAGCAGCGTGCCGGCGAAGTCGTTGCGATAGCCGTCGTCGTAGACCACTTGCTGCTGGTAGCACTCCTGGCGCGGCTCCGCCACGCTCACCTCGCGGTACACCGGCCGGGCATCGACCACCGGCGCATAGACCACTTCGCCTGACCCGTCGTAATTGTCGTAAGCGTCGTAATAAGGATTGGCCGATGCGGCGGTGCTGACACCCAGAGCGACCACGAGGGCAGCGGTGTTCAGCTTGTTCATGCGTTTCTCCGTGCCGCACGCCGGATTCGGGCGCGGCTTACGAGAGCGCACGATACGCGCGCGACCTGAATTGACCCTGAACCGCGCTGCTTACTTGCCCGCGGTGGCGAACTTCTGAAGCTGCTGCGGCGTGAAATAGCTGGGCGGCTTTTCCCAGTCGTACTCGACCAGCTTCGGCTCCTCGTTGGTGAGGTTGACGATCACGTAGCGGCGCGATTGCAGGTCGTAATGCACCTGCACGCCGTTGACCACCACCGGCACGTCGGCGTAACAGATTTCGTGCGCCTCGGAGAAGCGCCAGAACTGGTCGCGCTCGTCGTAAATGTCCTCGGCCAGCACCAGCCAGGAATCCTCGTCGAGATAGAACACGCGCTTTTTGTAGCGATGGCTGAAGCCGGGCTTGAGCGTCGCCTCCATCACCCAGACCCGGTGCAGCTCATAGCGCGCAAGATCCTGGTTGATGTGCCCGGCTTTGATAATGTCGCGGTACTTGTACTTCGGACTGTAGAGCTCGTAGTCGTTGTACGGCACCAGCATCTCTTTCTTGCCGATGAGCTTCACCGTATAGCGGTCGAAAGGGCCGTTGAACATGTCGATCTGGTCGTGCGTCATCAGGCCGTCGAACAGCGGGTTGTCGTAGCCGACTTCGCCGATGCGGCGCACGCGGCCGACTGCCGGGCTGTAGAACCACACCCCGGTCTGGTCCTTGATGCGGTCGATCGGCACGTGCAGCAGGTGCGCTTCGCCGGCCAGGTTGGGCGGCGCGATGGTCTTGGTGAAGGCGTAGACGTTCATGCCCTTCATGTTGGCCAGCGTGGTCTTGGGATTGTTGTAGACGTAGGACAGTTCGAGGTAGTCGCGCTGCACGACATAGGAACCATCCGCCTGCGTCACGGCGGAATCGAGGAAGCCCTTAAAGCCCTTGGTGTTGTAACGCATGATGTGATTCCACATCACTTCCGTGCCGTTCTTGGGGATCGGGAACGGATAGCCCGAGGTGGTGCAGCAGAAGCCGTAGCCGTTATCCGTGAGATCCACCGTCGTCGCGTTCTTTTTGGTGGCGTCGTAAAACCACTGCGGATACGAGGCGCTGCGCCGCGTCGGGTAGACGTTCATCTTGTAGTCGGGGAAGGTCTTGAACAGGTGCTGATAGCCTTCCGTGAGGATGTTCTTGTATTTCGCCATGTTCGCCGCGGTGATGGTGTAGAGCGGCTTGTCGGCGGCGAAGGGATTGTCCGAGCGGCCGAGGTTTTCCTTCGGCAGACCGCCGGTCCAGGCCGGGATGGTGCCGGCGGCATTGCCCGCCATTTCCGCGCCCACGGGCGTGAGTTTCTTGCCCAGTTCGGCGGCTTCCTGCGCCGTTGCATGCGCACCCGCTATCGCCGGAATCAGCAGGGCGATTGTGATAAATAACAGTCTTATATTAATATTAGTATACATTATATAACTCCTCGGTATTCGCAAATGCGCAGAGCGGGTGGCGCTTCGCAGCCTCCGCGAATGCAACAACTGTCACGGTGCCATGTTTTGATCACGCGGACTGCGCTTCGTTCGGTTTTTGCGGCCGCACCACCAGCCATGCCATCGCAGGCAGCAGCAGGATCGCGCCGAACAGGTTGGCGGTGAACATGAACAGCAGCAGCATGCCCATGTCCGCCTGGAATTGCAGTTGCGAGAACAGCCAGGTGAACACCGCCACGATCAGCGACAGCGAGGTGAACACCACTGCCTTGCCGGTATGTCGCAGCGCCTGGAAGTAAGCCTCGCGCAGCGGCGCGCCGTCGTCCAGGTATTTCGCCAGCACGCTCCACAGATAGATGCCGCCGTCCACGCCGATGCCGACGCCGAACGCGGCCACTGGCAGCGTGGCGGCTTTCATGCCGATGCCGATGGTCGCCATGCCGCCGTAGGTGAGCAGCGAGCACAGCACCAGAGGCGTGATGATGCACGCCACCGCCGCCAGCGAGCGGAACGAAATCCAGACGAAGATCAGCAGCGTGAGGTGCACCCAGATGATGACCAGGATTTCGCGCGCCTTGATCTCCTCGTTGGTCGCTGCCATCACGCCGACGTTGCCGGAGGCCAACGCGAAATTCACTTCGTGATCCGTGTTTTTCGCATTGAATTGCTTGACCGCCGCAATGATGCCGCTGATGGTCGTGGCGCGATGGTCGTGGGTAAAAATCAACACCGGCATCGCCGAGCAGTCGGGGTTCTGTAGGCCGGCGCTGGAGGGCACCGGCTGGATGTCGTTGGCCAGCCCCGCCTGGTTGCGCGGCAGCACCAGCCACTGCGGCGCGCCCTCGTGCACTGCGGAATTCACGGTCCTGGCGATCAGCGGCAGCGAAATCACCGACTGCACGCCCGGCGTGTTCTGCATGCGCCAGCTGAAATCGTCGATCAGCCGCATGGTGCGCGGATCGACGCAGCCATACTGCTTGGCCTCGACAATCACCTTGAGCAGGTCCACACCGATGGCGAAATTCGCGGCGATGGCGCGCGAGTCCTGGTTGTAGCGGCTGTCCGGCCGCAGTTCCGGTACGCCCACCTGCTGGTCGCCAATGGTCAGCTTCGGATACATCCACAGCGCCCAGCCCAGCAAAACGCAGGCCGCGATCAGCGCGGGGATGCCAAGCCGCGGCGTGGCGAAATCGGCGATCTTTCGCCACAGGCGGTCGCCGAGATCCTGGCGGCGCTGCTGACGGCGGCGGAATTTCTCGGCGTCTTCAAGCTTTACCCAGGTCAGTACGATCGGCAGCATCACCTTGTTGGTGATGATGACGGCGGACATGCCCAGCGCGGCATTGATCGCCATCTCCTGCACGATGCCGATCTTGATGAAGGCCAGCGTGGCGAAGCCGATGACGTTGGTGAGGATTGCGACGGTGCCGGGGATGAACAGGCGCCGGAAGGTTTCCTTCGATGCCTCCAGTGAACTGAGCCTGTTCTCGGCGACTTCATGACCCCAGCCGTTGATGTACTGCACGCCGTGCGAGACGCCGATCGAGAGGATCAGGAAGGGCACCAGGATGGCGAAAGGATCGAGGCCGAATCCCACCAAGCGCAGCAGGCCCAGTTCCCACACCACCGCCGTGATCGCCGCCGACAGCGGCAGCAGCGACAGCCGGAACGAACCGCAGAACGCCCATAGCAGCAGCATCGTCAGCATCAGCGCAACGCCGAAGAAGCTCACAACTTCTACGCTGGCATCGGTCACGTCACCGATCACCTTGGCAAAGCCGATGATGCGGATGTCGATATTGGCATCCTGGTATTTCTGGCGGATCGCTTCGAGCTGGTTGGCGACCTTGTGGTAATCGAGCTTGGCGCCGGTGCTGGGGTCGTGCTCCAGCAATTCCGCGTTGATCATCGCGCCGCGCTGGTCAGCGGACACCAGCCTTCCGATGATGCCGGCCTTGGCGACGTTGCCGCGGATCAACTGGAACATCTCCGGGCTGGGCGCGTAATTGCGCGGCACCACATCGCCGCCCTGGAAGCCACCTTCGACCACCTCGATATAGCGCACGCCGGGCGTGAACAGCGACTGCACGCGCGAGCGGTCCACGCCGGGCAGGAAGAACACCTCATAGGTGACTCTTTTCAGCGTGTCGAGAAAGTGCTCGTTGTAAATATCATTGCCGCTCGCGCCAGCGCTCGCGGGGTCGCCATTTTTCTGGATCACCGCGATGGAAATCAGGTTGGCGCCGCCAAACGCTTTTTCGTACTTTTTGAACACCTTCATGTAGGGGTGGTCAAGCGGAATCTGCTTCTCGAAACCCGCGTCAGGCTTGAGTTGCAGGGCATGCGCCAGCAGCCAGGCGGTGACGAGCATGAGCAGGCTGAAAGTCAGCCAGCGTCTGGCGTAGACCAGCGGCATCACCGCTTTCAGGATGTTGTTGGCGTTCAGCACGCACCCCTCCAGTTATATTTGTCCGGGCTTGTCCAGACTCTTTATCCGGCGCCCTGTTTGAGCCATTTTGAGTGAAAAGGCGGCGGTATGCCATGACGCGCCGCGCCGGATGGCCGCGCGCCAGCCGAGTTCAGGCAAAATGAGTCCTGAAAGGCCGTGCCGGGAGGTGCCACCATGATCATCAATGCCGGAATGCTGTTGCTGACCGCGCTGCTCGCCAGCGTCTTCACCTGGGTGCTGGCCTGGCTGCTGTTCAGGCTGCATTTTCGCAAACAGCTCGATCAGGCGATTACTGAACTGCAAGCCGAATTCGAGACGCGCGTGAAAAACGGCGTGAAGACCGCCGCGATGGAATTGCTGCCGGATTTTCGTCAGGCGGTGAAGCTGGGTTTCACCGACGCCATGACCGCGTCGCACGCGGCGGGCTTCGTCGAAGACACCGCCAAGATGATGTCGGCGGGCGCGGGGATCGTCGAGAACGGTCTCAGCGCTTTGCTCGGCATCAAGCCGCGCCGCTAAGGAAACTCTGAATAAGCTGCTGCGCTTGGCATCTTGCGTGAGGGTGGTGCTCTGCCTGCGCTCGCGACGCATCTTCAGAGTTTCCCTAAGCGGCACTCAGATCAGCCGCGTAAGCGCGATCACGTCGCTGCTCTTGGTATAAGCCTTGAATAGAGTGGCTGCCAGGATGCGCAGGATTTCGCGGACTTCGTCCGGCGTCTGCTGACGCAGCGGCAGCACCACTGCCTCGACCAGCGAGATGATGGCCCGCGCCATCGGCTCGGCATCCGGCCCGATATCGATACGGCCTTCCGCTGCCGCGCGGCGGAATACGCTGGTGAGCGTGGCGACCGAGGCGGCCTCGAAATTGCGCTGCGTTGAGACCAGCGACGCGGTTTCGGAACGCGAGGGAATCAGCCAGTAACCGCCGATGCCGTTGGTGACGCGCGGGTCCTGCACCAGTTGCGCGAGACCCGAAAAGATCGTGAGAATGCCCTTGATCGAGTCTTTTTCGGCGCGCATCACGTCGAAAATGTAGTCGTTGAAAATCCCGTGCAGGCGCTTCAGGCATTCGAGGTACAGCTCTTCCTTGCTGTGAAAATGCCAGTAGAGCGCGCCCTTGCTGAGCTTGGCGGCCTTCGCGATATCGCCTATGGAGACGCCTTCGTAACCGAAGCGGCCAAACAGGTCGAATGCGCGTTCCTGTATCGCCTTGAGGGTGTCGAACTGTTCGTGGGCGGGCTTGCGGGGCATAGGCGATCTTTTTTCTGGTCGCGATTTTGACCGATTGGAATTTTATTTGCTTGTCAAAAAGAAAAGGCCGGCAGTGCCGGCCTTGTGTCCACGACTGAGGCTCAGGTTTCCAGCTTGCGCAGCTCGCGGCGCAGTTCGAAGTCCTTGGAAACGACGCATTCCTCCATACCGGCCAGCCGTTCTTCCAGGCGGCTGAAGCGCGCCTTGAGTTGGCTATCGCTCATATTGGCTGATCCGGCGGGACGGCTCGGTGCAGGGCCAGGTGCCGGCGAAGCATCGGCGGGCAGGGCTGGGCTGTAGTCCGCATCCAGCAGGTACCAAAGCACCAGATAGACGACGCCGGCCGGGAAAAAACCGCCAAAGATCAGCGCCAGCAGGAAAATCAGTCGAATGACCTTGGTGTTCCAGTCGAAATACGCGGCCAGTCCGGCGCTGACGCCGGCGATCCAGCCCTGGTTCGGATAGCGGCGCATGCTCGACAGCACGGCGCCGCGAAGCCTGTCACGTGTGGTCATGCTTCTGCCTCCAGCCCGGCGCTTCGGTATCCAGAATTTTCTCCAGCGCATCGATTCGCTGCTCCATTTTTTCGGCAACGACAGTGAGTTCAGCCGTGTTGCCGCTCTTGCTTTGCAACTCAACCTCGGTCTGGCGTTTGCGGTCCCGGTAATGCAGGACCAGCCACAGCGGCGCGACGAAGATGCAGAGCAGTGCAACGATTGGAACGATATTGTCTTCCACCTGCGGCTCCCTTATTCCTTTGTCTTGTTTGAGGCGGGCGCGGGAACGGTCTTGCCCAGCTTGGCGCGCAGCCGGCTGAGTTCGTCCTCCACCTTTTCATTGGGTGCCAGCGCGGCGATCTCATCCGCCAGCGTGCGCTTGCCCAGATCGTAGGATTCCACTTCCGCCTCCATGCGGTCGATTGTGCCTTCAAACCGATCCATTTTCTGTAGGGTATCCGCGAGTTTGCGGTCGTCGAGCTGTTCGCGCACTTTGAGGCGCGAGGCCAGTGACTCGCCGCGCAGGGACAATGTCTTCTGCCGTCCGCGCGCATCCGCCAGCTTGGCGCGCAGCTTGCTGGTGTCCTCGTCGAGCTTGCCCAGTTCTTCTTCGATGCGGACCTGCGCGCGCTGCAGCGCCGGAAGCTGGTCCAGCGTGCGCTGGCGCGCCGCGATGGCGCCGCGTGCGAGGTCTTCGCGATCCTTGCGCAGCGCCAGTTCAGCCTTGCTTTCCCAGTCCGCGGCTTCCGCGCCCAGGTTTGTCAGCAGGCGCTGGATTTCCTTCTTGCGGGCGATGGTGCGCACGCTGGTGGAGCGCACCTCGACCAGCGTGTCCTCCATTTCCTGGATGATGAGGCGCACCATTTTTTCCGGATCGCCGGCCTTGTCCAGCATCTTGCTGATGTTGGAATTGATGACGTCGCTGCGCCTGGAGAAAATGCCCATGATTCGATATGCCTCGTCCTTGACGGACTATTTTATGTGAGCGCGGGTTCAGCGCGAAGCGTGGCGGGTTCTCGCCGCACGCCACTGCGCGGGATCGATGTCGGCATCGCGCAGTTCCTCGTCCGTTGGCGTTACCGTGACGGTCGGCAGGCGCTGGATATTGGGTTGCAGCCCGGCCTCGATCTGCTTGCGCAGTTCCTGCAGGACGGCGCTGCCCTGCGATGCGAAATAGTGACCGGCAGCGGTTGCCACGCGGTCGGTCAGGTTCGCACTGCTCGCCTGGTCGAACGAACCGGCCTGCGCGGGCAGGGCGCTCAGCGTCAGCAGGCAGGCGGCGGCAATCGTGGTCAGGGAAACGCGAGTCAGCTTGGTCATGGCAGCCCTCCTTGGGCCAGTGGCGTCAGATGCCTCTCTAACGCCAAGTCCGTGCCAATTCTCTAAAATACAGTTAACTAATTGTTAGTAAAAGAGTTAATTGGTTATTAACTTTATGCGGCTTACGACTGCATTGGCGTATATAATAACAAAGTAGTAAAAATAACCAATAGATAGCGGAATCAGCAAATGCTGCCTAGGGAAGACCCGGATCCCATCATCGGCCAAGCGGATAATTTTCTCGCCAGCCTGGAACGTGTATCGCGTGTCGCGCCGTTGAGCAAGCCTGTGCTGATCATCGGTGAGCGCGGTTCCGGCAAGGAACTGATTGCCGCGCGCCTGCACTTCCTCTCTGAGCGCTGGCAGCGGCCCTTCATCAAGTTCAACTGCGCGGCCCTGAACGAGGAGCTGCTGGAGTCGGAACTGTTCGGCCATGTCGCAGGCGCCTATACCGGCGCGACGCGCCCGCGCACCGGCCGTTTTGAACTTGCCAACACCGGCACCCTATTTCTCGATGAACTGGCTTCCACCTCGCTGCGCTTGCAGGAAAAGCTTCTGCGCGTGGTGGAGTACGGCGAATTCGAGCGCGTCGGCTCCTCGGAGACGATGAAACTGGATGTGCGTCTGATCGGCGCGGCAAATGTCGATCTGCCTTCGCTGGCGCGGCAGGGCCGGTTCCGCGAAGACCTGCTCGACCGGCTCGCGTTCGACGTGATCACCGTGCCACCGCTGCGCGAGCGCCGCGAAGACATCATGCTGCTGGCGCAAAAATTCGCAGAAGGTATGGCGCGCGAACTGGACCGCGAATATTTCGCCGGGTTTTCACCCGCCGCCGAGCGCCTGATGCAGGCGTACGACTGGCCCGGCAATGTGCGCGAACTACGCAACGTGGTCGAGCGGGCGGTGTATCGTCTGGAGAATGCGCGGCAGGTGGTGGAGTACCTGGAACTGGACCCGTTTGCCTCGCCTTACCGGCTGCGCGGGCGCGATGCTTCGCTGGATACGGGTGCGCCGCCGGCTGATGCAACGCCGGCTCTCATGCCGGTGCCGGCAAGGCCGGCCAGCCTCGCGTTCCCCATGAATTTCGCGCAAGCCGTCGCGGCCGAGGAAACGCGGTTGATCCGCGCCGCGCTGGAAGAGGCGCGTTTCAACCAGAAGAAAGCAGCCGAGCTGCTGGCGCTGACCTATCACCAATTTCGCGGGCTGCTGCGCAAATACGATCTTCTGAAAGCCGAAGCCGGGTAAGCGCATTCGGGCGCGCCGGCTCAGCCGGTCTGTTTCAGATAACGCAGGGTGAAGGCGTGGTCGTCAACCAGCGCCTGGCGGATCTGTTCTGCGAACAGTTTCGCGATCTTGCCGCCGAGCAGCGGAATCTTGCAGTCGATGTCGAAGCTCAGATCCATGCGCGTGTGGCCCGCGGCTTCGCAGATCGTGCCGGTGCCGGCGATGTTTACCGGCAGGCCCTGCGGGTTGATGTGGAGTTCCGCCCGCACTTCGGTCGGGCTGGTGCGTCGCCAGCGCGTGTGGTGGCGCACGGTCTGCTCCGCGCTGATGAATTTGAGCGCCCACTCCGGCACCGCCTCCGGATTCACCGGCGTCTTGCGCACGAGATCCGCTTCGATGAGTCCGGCCGTCGCACTGAAGCGCTTCATCTCGAACGAGGTCGCGCCCAGCGCCTTGTACTTGGCCGGCGGATAGTCCGGACTGCCGAACACCGCCCACAGACGGTCGAGACTCGCTGGATATTCCTGATGCAGTTCAAGCTTCATATGCAGATTCCCGTGATGAAGGATGGTTAGCGCCACCCGCTAGGGCTTTGAGATGGCGCGGCAGCGTTTAATAATATTAGCTATAAGTATATTAAGTAAATATTAAATAACAGCGCGCGCTGGTTTTGTTGCCATAGCGGGTGGACGTTACAGCCGTTGAAGTTTCGGCTTGCCAGCGGCATTTCGCAGCGCGGTGTAGCATCGCTAGGCGCGAGGGGGCGCCCCAGCGTATCAACAAGAATAGGAGAAATACTATGTTGCACTTACTGTGGATGTTCATCGTCGGCATCGTGATCGGCGCCATCGCACGCTTCATCATGCCGGGTGCAGAACATTTGGGCCTGTTGATGACGGGCGTACTGGGCATCGCGGGCTCCTTTGTTGGCGGATTCATCGCGCGCCTGTTCAGCAAGCCGCCGGAAGGTGCGGTAGTGCATCCGGCCGGCGTGATCATGTCGGTCGTCGGTGCCCTGATCTTGCTGTTTGCGTGGAACCACTTGGCGCGGTGATCGATGAGGTGGCCGTCACGGGCATTAAAAAAGCCTCAAACCCTTGTAGGAATGAGGCTTTAGGTACTTCTTGATGCTTCTTGAAACCTACATTTGGTGGAGGTGGCGGGATTCGAACCCGCGTCCGACAACCTTCCGACCTTTGCTCTACATGCGTAGCCCGATCATTGGTTTTCGTCGGCGGCTCCCGGATGGGCACGGATCGCCGCAGCTTATCCACTTTAGAGATTTAACGGTTTGGCCAGTAGCCTGCCTCGCCGCGAGTTGATAAGAGTCGACATCTGATTCGGGGGTATCAACACCTTCCGGTCAGACGCTCGCCGGATTAAGCGGCGAGGGCGTAGTTGGAGTCGTTCGCAACTAGCTTGTTTGCGGAAGAGTTTTACGAGGGCCACCGCACCTCGGCATGCACATTAGCTTTCCAGTCACCGTCGAGCCCAGGTCACCCCCGTGCTTGAAAAAAGTGTAGCACGCCGGAGCGTGCTACACCCGAACGGCCTTTCCCGGAACCCTCACGCAACGGACCCGGAGAACGCCCGCTGCGCGCTTTTATGGGAAAGGTTGTGATGTAGACCAGCGCGTGCGGCGGGAGTTCAGGAAGAGTGCCGCAGCACGCGTCCTTTTTCACGCTGCCAGTCGCGTTCCTTGATGTCGGCGCGCTTGTCGTGCTGTTTCTTGCCCTTGGCCAGACCGATGGCGAGTTTGGCGCGGCCACCGGTCCAGTGCAGGTCCAGCGGTACGACGGTATAGCCCGCGCGTTCGACTTTGCCCACCAGTTGCGACAGTTCGCGCTCGTGCAGCAGCAGTTTGCGCGTGCGCGTGGAGTCGGCGATCTCGTGCGTGCAGGTGTGTTTGGTCGGCGTGAAGTGCGCGCCGATCAGCCAGGCTTCGCGGTTTTTGAGAGTGACATAGGCCTCGGTGATCTGCGCGCGCCCTTCGCGCAGGCTTTTCACTTCCCAGCCCTTGAGTGCGATGCCGGCTTCGTAGCTGTCCTCGATGAAGTAGTCGTAGCGCGCGCGGCGGTTGAGGGCGATGGTGCGCGGTGCGACTTTTTCTTCCTTGTTTTTGCTCATGGGCAAATTATAGGCCGGGGCCGCTACACTACGAGCATGAATATTCGCGAAAGCAGCTACGGCTACTGGTCGTCCTCGCGCGCGTTCGTGTGGGTGGCTGGTGGTGCTGCGATGGGCATCGGCAACGTTGCGCGCCTGCCATATCTGATGGGCGAATACGGCGGCGTGATTTTTCTGGCGGCTTATATCGCGGCCCTGCTGGTCGTGGGCCTGCCGTTGCTGGTGACGGAATGGATGCTCGGTCGCTGGATGCGCGACGACCTGATCCGCGGCTTCGAGCGACTGGCTTTGACTGCGAAGGCACGGCGCGCTTGGGTGCTGGTGGGCGCGCTGGCGCTGGTCAGCGCGGTGCTGATCCTGTCTTTTTACAGCGTTATCGCCGGCTGGAGCGCGGCCTACGCCTTCCGAGGTGCGGGCGGCGTGCTCAGCGGTATCAGCGCGGACAGCGCGCACCACATCTTCCTCAATCTGGCACAGGACCCGGAACGCGGCCTGACCTGGCACATGATGTTCATGGTGATCGCCTGCATCATCGTGGCTCACGGCGTGCGCGAGGGCATCGAACAGGCCGCGCGGCGCATGGCACCCGCGGCTTTCGTGCTGGCGATCGCCTTGTGCATCTACGCACTGCTGCGCGGCAACAGCCATGAAGCCCTGAGTTATCTGCTGACACCGAGCTTTTCCAAGTTCGGCTGGCGCGGCGCGCTGGTGGCGATCCAACAGGCGTTTTTCACGCTAGGCCTGGGCATGGGCGTGATGCTGGCGCTGGGCACCTACCTGCCGGCCAATGCGCCGCTCAAGCGCATGGCGCTGCTGGTCATCGCGATGGACACGGTGTTCAGCTTGATCGCCGGGTTTGCGATCTTCGCGATGATTTTCAGTGCGGGCCTGCAGCCGGAGCCGGGGCTGGCGCTGACCATGGAAGTGCTGCCGCAGGCCCTGCCGAAGGGCATGACCGGTTCATTACTGGCGACGGGCTTCTACAGCATGCTGTTCCTGGTCACGATGTGCTCGGCCAGCGCGCTGCTGGAGCCGGTGACGCGCTTTCTGCAGGACTGGCAGCGCACCACGCGCGTATTCGCGGCGGCGTCCAGCGCGCTGGTGATCTGGTTTATAGGCCTGGGCTCGCTGCTGTCGTTCAGCATTCTCGGCGGCTTCCAGGTGCTGGGGCACAATTTCTTCGAGTGGGTGCAGTACCTCACGGCAAGCTGGTTCGCACCCGCCTGTGGCCTGCTGATCTGCATTTTCGCCTCGCGCATCATGCCACGCGAACTGGCGCGCATCGCTTACGGTGAGAGCGATCCCTGGCTGTTCGGGACTTGGATGAACGCCATGCGTTATCCGGCGCGCGTGGCACTGGTCGTGCTGCTGATTTATTCCACCGGTCTGCTGGACTGGCTCGCCAAGCTCTGGGGCCTGTAACCGTGGCGAACGCCACCGGACGGATCGCGGTGGAAGTCGCCTACGCGACGCCGCAGGAGCAGGTACTGCTGAAACTGGAATTGCCGCCCGGCGCGGCGGTGCGCGACGCCATCGAACAGTCTGGCATCCTGCTGCGGTTCCCGGAAATCGATCCGCAGCGCGCGAAGCTCGGAATTTTCAGCCGCTTTACGCAGCTGGATGAGCCGCTCAGCGCAGGCGATCGCGTCGAAATCTATCGCGATCTTCTGGCCGATCCGAAAACCGTGCGCCGCCAGCGCGCGGCGCTGGCGCGTCGTCGGCGCTAGATTTATCCCGTCCTTTACGGATTCGGAATCTGGTCCGGTTCCTGCGTCTGCGGCGTTTCGGGAGCCGCCGGCTGCGGCGGCTCGATGACCACGCCCGTTTGGCGCGTGTTCCCGGCGCGGCTATCCTCCAGCGCCTCCTTCTTTTTCTGTTCGAGCACGGTCTTGGCGTCCGGGGCCTGCGTGAGGCTCTGACCGCTGGCGAGTTGGATGCCCTCCATCTTGCTGAGCTTGTTGCCGTCGAAAAACAGCGACACGGTGCGTTCGCTGACTTCACCGCGGGGCGAGCGGTAATAGCCGACGTAATCCCAGCGATCAGGGCGGAAGGGACTGGACGCGACCGGCGTGCCGACGAGGAACTTCACCTGATCGCGGGTCATGCCCAGTTGAAGCTGGTCAAGCTGCTTCTGCTCGATGACGTTGCCCTGGCGGGTGGGCAGCTTGTAGACCAGTTGGCAGGCGCCGAGGCTCAGCGTCAGGACCGCGATAAGAAAAGCTCGCATGAGGGTTGCCGCATCTGAAGGGAGTGGGATAATACCGAAAATCCGCTACGTCATGGGCCGAGTCTTGGAATCATCGAACATCCGCAATGCCGGCCTCAAGGTAACGCTGCCGCGCCTGAAAATCCTCAGCATGCTGGAGACCAGTTCCACCCGGCACATGTCGGCGGAGGACATCTACCGCAAGCTCAAGGATTCCGATGAGGACATCGGCCTGGCCACGGTGTACCGCGTGCTCACGCAGTTCGAGTCGGCGGGGCTGGTCAAGCGCCATCACTTCGAGGGCGGCCATGCGGTGTTCGAGCTGGAGCGCGGTCATCATCACGACCACATGGTCTGCATCAAGTGCGGCCACGTGGACGAATTCGAGGATGAGGTGATCGAGAAGCACCAGCACGAAAAGGCGCGCGAGCTTGGGTTCAAGCTGCACGACCACAGCCTGATCATGTACGGCGAATGCCTGCGCGAGAACTGCGAGTATCTGAAACTGTCACAGGGACACAAGGGATCATGAAAATGCAGGTGCAGCTTATGAAAATGAAATTTGTTCCATTGCTGTTGCTCTCGGCGCTGACGTTGCCGGTCTGCGTTTACGCGGATCAAACCGCCGGGCAGGAAGTCAAACACGATGCGACGGTGGCTGGGCACGAAGTGAAGCAGGACGCCAAGGAAGTTGGTCATGCCGTGAAGAAGGACGCGATCGTGGTTGGGCACGAAGTTAAGAAGGACGCGATCGTGGTCGGGCACGAGACCAAGCATGTGGCAACGAAAATCGGCCACGCCAGCCGCGCCGAGGCGAAGGGCATCGGGCACGCGGCCAAGGATGCTGCGACTGACATCGGCCACGGTAGCCACGATGCTGCGGATGAGATTAAGAAATAGTCGTGTGTCTGCGCTGAAAAGTGTGACCCGCTCTGAGATGAATTGAGCGGTCTACAGTTTTAATAGATTGATATATTTTAATAACAGGCTATCTATTATAACTGATTAGATACGCTGAACCCAGGGAGCGGGTGCCGACATGGTGCTTGCCCGAAGGGCAATGGGTCCCGCTTTCAGGCTTTCGCGGCACGTTTCAGCATCTCGCGCGCGTGCGTGAGCGCGGCATCGGTGATTTCTATTCCGCCCTGCATGCGTGCCAGTTCCGTGATGCGATCCTTGTCCGCCAGCGCGCGCACGCGCGTATAGGTCTGGCCGGCCTTCACTTCCTTGGCGATGCCGAACTGGTTTGCGCTCTGCGCCGCGACTTGGGCGAGATGCGTGACGCACAGCACCTGCCGGTGCGCGCCGAGTCCGCGCAGTTTCTGGCCGACGATTTCCGCGGTGCCGCCACCGATGCCGGCATCCACCTCGTCGAAAATCATCGTCGCCGCGCCACCGTCCTGACTGCCGGTGACCTGAATCGCCAGCGAGACGCGAGAGAGCTCGCCGCCGGAGGCGACTTTCGCCAGTGCGCGCGGCGGCTGGCCGGGGTTGGCGGAAAAATCGAAGCGGATGTCGTCGTCGCCATGCGCGCGCGGTTTTTCCGTTGTGACGTGCTCGACTGCGGCGATGAACTGCGCGCTGGCCATGCCCAACTGGCGCACGATCGCGGTCACTTCCGCGCTGAATTTCTTCGCTGCCTTGACGCGCTCGGCGCTGAGCTTTTGCGCGGCGGCGCGGTAATTCCCGAGCGCGGCTACGCGCTTTTTTTCCAGTTCATCGAGATGGCCGGAGGCGTGTTCCATCTCACCTAGTTCGGTTTTGAGCGCTGCAAGGCGTTCGCCGAGTTCCGCCGGTTTGATGCGGTGCTTGCGCGCCAGATCGTGAACCGCGGCGAGGCGGCGTTCCAGTTGCGCGAGGTGGTCGGGGTCCATATCGAGCCGGTCCAGCAGACGGCGCAGGGCGTCTGCGGATTCGTGAACCTGCGCCTGCGCGCTATCTGACAGCGTCAATGCCGCGTTGAAATCCTCATGCAGCGACGCCAGTCCGCCGAGCAGCGCGCTCACCTTGGAGAGCTGGTCGTAAAGACTGGCCTCACCGCCGTAGAGCAGGTCCAGTGCCTGGCCGCCTTCCTGCATCAGCCGTCCCGCATTGGCCAGGCGGCGGTGATCGGCTTCCAGCGTTTCCAGTTCACCTTCCTGCAAGTTGAGCGCGTCGAGTTCCTGGATCTGGAAGCGCAAGTAGTCGAGTTGCGCGGGGTCGCGCTGGCCGGCGCCGCGGATGCGCTCGATCGAGCGTTCGATACCGGCATATTCGCTGGCAGTCTCGGCAACGGCGGCGAGGGCTGTGGCGTAGCCGCCGGATTCGTCGAGCAGACGGCGCTGCACGTCGGCGCGCAGCAGCGTCTGGCTTTCGCTCTGCCCGAAAATCTCGATCAGGGTTTCACCCAGTTCGCGCAACTGACCGGCGTTGACGGCGGTGCCGTTGACGAAGGCGCGGGTGCGGCCTTCCGAAAAGACCACGCGGCGGATCACGCACAGATTTTTGTCATCCGCGTCGATCAGTTCCTGTTCCGCCAGCCAGTTCTTCGCGGGCGCGGAACCGGCGAGCGTGAACTCGGCGCTGATCTCGGCCTTCTCCTGCCCGGCGCGCACCAGCGCGGTATCCGCGCGCGTGCCAATGACCAGGCCAATGGCGTCGATCAGGATGGATTTGCCCGCGCCGGTTTCGCCGGTGAGCGTGGTGAAGCCCGCGCCGAAATCGAGTTCCAGTTCGTCGATGATGGCGAGGTTGCGGATGTTGAGATGCTTGAGCATGCAGCGATCAGGCAGGCGCGCGGCCCCAATGGAGCTTGTTGCGGAGAATATTGAAGTAATTGTAATTCGACGGATGAATCAGCCGCAGCGTTTCCTTCGCGCGGCTGACTTCCACCGCGTCGCCGGGGTTCAGGCTTTCGCTGGTCTGTCCGTCGCAGGTGACCATCGCGCGCGTGCCTTCGCCGCCGCCGAGCACGATGCGCACAGTGTTGTTGCTGCCGACGACGATGGGGCGGTCGGACAAGGTGTGTGGGCAGATCGGCACCAGCGTCAGCGCGTTCAGTGCCGGATGCAGCACCGGGCCGCCGCCGGACAGCGCGTAAGCAGTGGAGCCGGTCGGCGTGGAAACGATGAGACCGTCGGCGCGGTGCTGGCTGATGAATTCGCTGCCGGACCAGGTTTCGAACTCCAGCATGCGCACCGCAGCCTGGTTGCGGATCACCACGTCGTTCACCGCGAGGAACGGCCCGGCGGCGGACGCGCCGTGGCCGCGCACGATATGCGCGTTCAGCAGCAGGCGCTCCTCGCGGACGTAATCGCCGCTGAAGATCTGTGTGAGGGTGGCGTCCATGTCCTGCGGATTCACGTCTACCATGAAGCCGAGGCGGCCCTGATTGATGCCGAGGATAGGCACGCCGGTGCAGGCCAGCGCGCGCGCGGCGGCGAGCAGGGTGCCGTCGCCGCCGACGACCACGACCAGGTCGCAGCGCCGGCCCAGTTCCTCGCGCGCGATGAAGCCGCAGTCCGCCTCATCCACATGCTCGGCGCTCTGCACGTCCACCAGCAGCGTGCAGCCGAGCTTGCGCAGCAGGCCGACCAGCTCCGCGAGGGTGGCGGTCACGCGCGGATCGCGCTGTTTGCCGATGATGCCGACAGTCTTGAATTCGGGCATGGTGGTCATGAAGTGTGAAAGCCGCTGCTCACGCGGCACAGGCGCTGCTAAAGTAGCGTTTAACGGGTGGCTTGTCGAAACCGGGGCAAGCGCCGAACAGTAACCTGAGCACATTGCATCATCATGTCCC
>JBOICL010000351.1:0-4336 GCA_050740055.1 Stenotrophobium sp. | reverse complement strand
AGCTTGCGTGAGGGCGGTGCGCGGAATCCTCACATAGCTATCTGTATGCTCCGGTTCCTGCGCTCCGTCCTCACGCAGCCTGCCTGCGCTCGCGACGCTTCTTCAGAGTTTCCCTTAGGCCTCAAGCGGCGCGAAAGCCGCTAGAATCGCGCTCCATTATTTACTCCCTGTAAAAGCCATTTTCCATGTTTGAAAATCTGACCCAGCGCCTCGGCCGCGTTCTCGATTCCATCCGCGGTCAGGGCCGTCTGACCGAAGAGCAGGTCGCTGCCGCCGCGCGCGAACTGCGCATGGCGCTATTGGAGGCGGACGTTGCGCTACCGGTGGTTAAGGAATTCATAGATCACATCAAGATTCGTGCACAAGGCATTGAAATAAGCCAAAGTCTTACGCCAGGCCAACAGTTCCTGAAGATCGTCCAGCAGGAGTTAACCGAGACCCTGGGCGGCACCGCCGAGCCGCTGAACCTGCGTGCCCAGCCGCCCGCCGTCATCCTCATGGCCGGCCTGCAGGGTTCGGGCAAGACCACCAGCACCGGCAAGCTGGCGCTGTGGATCAAGCAGCGCGAGAAGAAAAAAGTCATCGTGGTGTCCTGCGACGTTTACCGTCCGGCCGCGATCGAGCAGCTCAAAATCGTCGCCGGTAACGTCGATGTGGAATGGTTCCCGTCCGAAGTGGGGCAGGACCCGCTCGCCATCGCGCAGGCCGCGCTGGCGCACGCCAAGAAGCAGTATGCCGACGTGCTGATCGTGGATACCGCCGGCCGCACCACGGTGGATGCGCCGATGATGCAGGAGATCGCGGCCCTGCATGCGGCGCTGAACCCGGTCGAAACCCTGTTCGTGGTGGACAGCATGACCGGCCAGGACGCGGCCAAGACCGCCAAGGCCTTCGCCGACGTGCTGCCGCTCACCGGCGTGATCCTGACCAAGGTGGATGGCGATTCCCGCGGCGGCGCTGCGTTGTCGGTGCGCCAGGTCACGGGCCGGCCGATCAAGTTCATGGGCGTCGGCGAAAAGTCCGACAGGCTGGAAATCTTCCACCCGGACCGCATCGCCACGCGCATCCTCGGCCAGGGCGACGTGCTCAGCCTGATCGAGGAAACCGCGCAGAAGGTCGATCAGGAAAAGGCGCTCAAGTTCGCCGAGAAGCTCAGGAAGAATAAGGGTTTCGATCTGGCCGATTTCCGCGAGCAGATGGGGCAGATGCAGAACATGGGCAGTTTCGATTCCATCCTCGAAAAGCTGCCGGGCGGCGCGCAGATCAAGGCGCAGATGAAAAACGTCAACGCCGAAAAGCAGGTTCAGCGCTCCATCGCCATCATCAATTCCATGACGCCGCAGGAGCGCCGCTTCCCGGACCTGCTCAAGGCCTCGCGCAAGCGCCGCATCGCCGCGGGCGCGGGTCTCGAGGTGCAGGAGGTCAACAAGCTGCTGCGCCAGTTCGAGACCACGCGCGACATGATGAAGAAGATGGCGGGCGGCGGCATGGCCAAGATGATGCGCAGCCTCGCCGGCCGCATGCCGCCGGGGATGATGCCGCGCCGCTGAAAACGTGTGCGGCGCTTGACGCGCCGCGCATTTGCAGTAATTTTGCGTTTACTGCGGTCTCAATGATACTTGCGCGGTATTTGCGCGCTAATCTCCGTTCACCCCATTAACGATCCGGACTCCACGAAGTCCGGTCAAAGGTATTGCCCATGTCCAATCAACCCGTCATCACCCTTTCATCACGCGATTTCGACCGCCTGGATCAGCTGCTCTCGGCCATCAAAGGGCCGCAGCAGCCCAATGTCACCGCCCTGCAGGCCGAGCTGGCACGCGCAAAAGTGGTCGAACCGGAGCAGATTCCGGCGGGTGTGGTCACCATGAATTCGCGCGCGCGGCTGCTGGACGAGTCCACCGGCAAAATCCACGAATTGACCTTGGTGTATCCAAAGGATGCGGACGGTGCGGCGGGCAAGGTTTCGATACTGGCGCCGGTGGGCAGCGCCTTGCTGGGTCTGGCGGTCGGCCAGCCGATCGACTGGCCAATGCCCGGCGGCAAGCTGTCGCGGCTCAAGGTGCTGGAAGTCGTTTTCCAGCCTGAGGCCGACGGCCAGTTCCATCGCTGAGGGCGGCAGGGCGGTCATATTGCATCCGGCAGTGGCAATTTATAAATAAATAGCTAAAATACGCGCCCTTTAGTGCGGCCTCCTGTCCTGGCCGCTCAGGTTATTGGAAGTTATCAAGCATGGTCACCATCCGTTTGGCTCGCGCCGGCGCCAAGAAGCGCCCGTTCTACCACGTTGTCGCCACCGAAAAGAGCAGCCCGCGTGACGGCCGCTTCATCGAGCGTCTCGGTTATTACAATCCCAACGCGAAAGGTGCTGAGCAGAAGCTGGTTGTCGATGCGGCCCGTGTTGAGCACTGGCAGAAGAACGGCGCACAGACTTCCGAGCGCGTGACCTTCCTGCTCAAGAGCGCGCCCAAGGCCGCCTGATCCCATGAGCGTGAGCCGCGTGACGCTGGGCCGCGTCGCCGGTGTTTACGGGGTGCGGGGCTGGGTCAAGGTGATTTCCTCGACCCGTCCCATCGGCAACATCCTCAATTACCCGCGCTGGTGGATCGCCAAAGGCGAGGGTTTCGAGGCGAAGTTGCTTGAAGGCCGTGTCCACGGACATGGCCTGGTCGCACAGATCAGCGGTGTGGACGGCGAGCCGATCACGGATCGGAACATTGCCGAATCGCTGATTGGTGCGGAGATCCGGGTGGAGCGCAGCGAGCTGCCGCCGGCCGGAAAAGGGCAGTATTACTGGACCGACCTGATCGGCTTGCGGGTCGAATCGGAACAGGGCGATGCGCTGGGTGCGGTGACCGAGGTCACCAGCAACGGCGCGCAGGATGTGCTGGTGGTGCAGGACGCTGAAACCGAACGAATGATTCCGTTCGTGCAGGGGCCCATCATCAAGTCGGTGGATCTGGAGAAACGCCTGATCGTCGCCGACTGGCTGCCCGAGTATTGAGCAGCCATGAAGATTGAAGTGCTGACGCTGTTCCCGGAACTGGTGGAACAGGCCGGCCTGCACGGGATGCCGCGGATTGCGGTCGAAGGCGGTGCCCTGCAACTGAGTATGCGCAACCCGCGCGACTACAGCGGCAACAAGTGGCGCCGCGTGGACGACCGGCCTTATGGTGGCGGTCCCGGGATGGTGATGGAAGCGGAGCCGTTGTCGGCCGCCGTCGCCGCCTCGAAGGAGGCGCTGGGGCCTGCGAAGGTGATCGGCCTGTCGCCGCAGGGCGAACCGCTGACCCAGAAATGGGTGGAGCGGCTGGCGCAGGAGCCGGCACTGATTTTGGTATGTGGTCGCTACGAAGGCATTGATGAGCGCTTTGTGCGGACGCAGGTGGATATGGAGTTGTCGCTGGGCGATTTTGTATTGTCCGGCGGCGAACTGGCGGCGATGGTGGTCATAGACAGCATCGCGCGCCTGTTGCCTGGGGTGCTGGGCGATCAGGAGTCGGCGGTGAACGATTCGTTCTCCACCGGGTTGCTGGATCATCAGCACTACACGCGGCCGGAGAACTGGCGCGTGCAGGCGGTGCCGGAGGTGCTGCTCTGTGGCGACCACGCGAAAATCGCGCGCTGGCGGCTTCAGCAGGCGCTCGGTGCGACATGGTTGAAGCGGCCCGATCTGCTGGACGGGCTGAAGCTGGACCAGGAACAGACGAAGCTGTTGCGCGAATTCATCGCGGAGCAGGGCAAATTTGATCAGAGGTGAGTGTGATGCAAGGAAACAATATTATTGCCGCGATTGAAGCGGAACAGATGGCCAAGAAGGTCCCGGACTTCCGTCCCGGCGACACCGTCGAGGTCAAGGTCAAGGTCAAGGAAGGCGACCGCGAGCGTCTACAGGCGTTTGAAGGCGTGGTCATCGCGCGCCGCAACCGCGGCGTGAACTCCGCGTTCACCGTGCGCAAGATTTCGCATGGCGAAGGCGTCGAGCGCGTGTTCCAGACCTACAGCAGTCAGGTCGCGGAAGTGATCGTCAAGCGCCGCGGCGATGTCGCGCGCTCGAAGCTCTACTACCTGCGCGATCTCGCCGGCAAGGCGGCGCGCATCAAGGAGAAGGCCGGCATCTCCGCGGCGCTCATCGCGCCGTCGGTGCCCACCGATCAGCTCCCGCCGCAGCAGTAGCGGCGGGCATCCGATGTCGCGCCGGCTCGGCGCTCTCGCCGAAGCGCGCGCCGCCGAATTCCTCCAGCGTCTAGGGTATCGCGTCGTCGACCGCAACTGGGCTTGCCGCGGCGGCGAGATCGATCTGGTCTGCCTCGACGGCGACGGCACCCTCGTGTTC
>JBOICL010000350.1:0-8491 GCA_050740055.1 Stenotrophobium sp. | reverse complement strand
GCTTTCGGCAGCCACATCGCCGCATTCCAGAACACGCGCTTCGAGTTGGCCAAGGCCAAGACCGATATCGAGGTGCATCGCGCCTTCGTCGAGAAGTGCAACCGCCAGTACGCCGAGGGCAAGCTCGACGTGCCGACCGCGGCGATGATCAAGCTCGCCACCACCGAGATGGAAGGCCGCGTCACCGACGCCTGCCTGCAACTTTTCGGCGGTTACGGCTACATGACCGAGTACCCGATCTCGCGCTACTTCGCCGACGCACGCATCCAGCGCATTTACGGCGGCACCTCTGAGATCATGAAGGAAGTGATCGCGCGTTCATTGGTGGGGCGCGGGTAAGCGTCACGGCAAAGACAAAAAAGTCGGCATTGCCGGCTTTTTTTGTTGGGTCGCAGACGGCCCTCAATGTCCACTGCTTTGTTTCTGCTTCGCGCGCTCCTGTTCCTTGCGCACTTCTTCGCTTGCGCCGGGATTGGGCAGGTCGCTATGCCAGTCGCCTGCGGCATAGAACTCCGGATCGCGGCCCGCGGCCACATCCTGTTGCGCACGATCCAGCGCGCCATGCAGAAAATCCGCGCGGCGCTCCAGGTAGCGGATGTTCTCATCCAGCATCTTGTACAGGCGCAGGTCCTGGGTCTGACCGCGGGCTGCGCGCTGATCGTTCAGTGCGCCCTGTAACTCCTGCATGTCGGTGTCCATCGCCCGCAGCACCGTGCCGCGGTTGTAGAACTGCACGAACATCGCATCGGAATCTGCGGGGCAGACTTGACGGTAGGTGCCGCCGCTGCGCCCCACGCTGACCGCGTTCTGCGGCTGGCAGTATTGCTGCAAACCCTCCAAGCGGCCCGCGCGGTAGGCGTCCGCATCTGGCGTGACGCCGTATTTCCCGCAGGCTTCCACGTGCTCGCCCAGGCGCGACGCCGCAAAGCCATGCGCACCGTCGGAGCGCCCCAGCTCGCGCCAATCTTCGCTATGACACTCGCCTTCGCTCAGCGTGGCGCAGCCACCGAGCAGCAGAGGCATCGTCAACAGCAGCCACATCGCTTGCTTGTTCAGCATGTCCCTTCCCCCCAGAATTGACACTGCAATCCTACATCACGAACATTCCGCTCTCACACCACCTGTCCGGCAGCATGACCGGAGGCCCAGGCCCACTGGAAATTGTAGCCGCCGAGATGGCCGGTCACGTCCACCACCTCGCCGATGAAATACAGGCCCGGCGACCTGCGCGATTCCATCGTGGCGGATGACAGCTCATCGGTGTTTACGCCGCCGAGGGTGACCTCGGCGGTGCGGTAGCCCTCGGTGCCGCTGGCGATGATCGGCCACGCCTGCAATTGCCCGGCGATCTCGCGCAGCTCCACCTTGCGGTACTGGCGCATAGGCTTCGACTCGAACCAGATTTCGCACATCCGCAGTGCCAGCCGCTTCGGCAGCAGGTCGGCCAGAACCGTTTTGAATTCGCTCGCCGGCCGCTCATCCTGCTGCGCACAGAGCAGTTCAAAAGCATCGCTGTCCGGCAACAGGTTCACGCGCAGATCGTCGCCGGGTTTCCAGTAGGACGAAATCTGCAGAATCGCCGGACCACTGATGCCGCGATGCGTGAGGAGCAGGCCCGCGCGAAAACTCTTGCCGTTGCACACGCTCTCCGCCGGCAGGGCGACGCCGCTGAGTTCGGCGTAATGCTCGAGGTGCTTGCCGCTGAGCGTCAGGGGCACAAGGCCCGCGCGCACCGGCAGCACGGCGTGGCCGAACTGCCGCGCCAGTTCGTAGCCGAAACCGCTGGCTCCCATGCTGGGAATGGACAGGCCGCCGGTGGCGATCACCAGCGAAGCTGCTGTAAAGGTTCCCAGTGTCGTGAACAGCATGTAGCCGCTCTTGTCTTGCTGCACGCGCTCGACCGTGCAGTTCACCTCGACGCGCACACCCGCCGCCATACATTCGTCAAGCAGCATGCGCACGATCAGCTTGGAGGATTCGTCGCAGAACAACTGCCCCAGTTCCTTCTCGTGGTAAGCGATGCCGTGACGTTCCACCAACGCGATGAAATCCCACTGCGTGTAGCGCGCCAGTGCGGATTTGCAGAAATGCGGATTGGCGGAGAGGAAGTTCGTCGGCGCCGTGTGCAGGTTGGTGAAGTTGCAGCGCCCACCGCCCGACATGAGGATTTTCTTGCCGATGCGGTTGGCGTGCTCGACCAGCAGCACGCGACGTCCGCGCATGCCGGCCTCGATGGCGCACATCAGCCCCGCAGCGCCGCCGCCAATGATGAGCACGTCGTAATTCATTTAGTCCGGTATGGATGCGGGAAAATAGCCGTTAGCGTAACCCGCCGCGCAAGTGCTACGCCGGTTTTGCGCTGGCGCAAGGCGGGACTACACTGGGCTCATGCCGATCTGCCAGAAGCAACAACAGTCATCCGCCGGAGGAAATCCATGCAATATCTGAAAGCCTTCATCGCCGGTTTTGTCTCGACGCTAGTGTTTCACCAGGGACTGCTCGGCCTGCTGCATCTCGCCGGCATCACGCCGTTTGCGCCGTATTCCATGACCGCGACCGGCCCGCTGCATGTGCCACAGGTGATTTCGCTGTCCTTCTGGGGCGGCGTCTGGGGCATTGTGCTGTGGCTGCTGATCGCCAACGCGAGAGGCGCGGTCTACTGGAGCCGCGCAGCGATCATCGGCGCCATCGGCCCCAGCGTGGTCGCGTGGTTCGTGGTGATGCCGCTCAAGGGCATGGGCATGGCCGGCGGCTGGAATCCGCACATCATCGCCGGCGCACTGCTGCTCAATGCCGCCTGGGGTCTAGGTGTGGCGTTGATCATGCGCCTGCTGCTGCGCTCGCCTGCGAACTGACGGACAGGATCAGGACTGCGGGCGTTTGCGCGGACGCACCGGCGGCGTTGCGTCGCCTGCATCCGGCGTCTTCACGCGGCTGATGCGCAGGCGCTGGCCGGACACCCAGACCTTCTGCAAGTCCTTGTAGATATCCTTGGGCATGCCTTCGGGCAGGTCGATGAAGCTATGATCTTCCTTGATGTCGATACGGCCGATGTACTGGGCGTCAAGGCCGGCTTCGTTGGCGATGGCACCGACAATGTTGGCCGGTTTCACACCGTGAACATTACCGACTTCGATGCGGTAGGTTTCCATCGGTTCGGCAGGCGCGCTGGGTTTTTTCTTGGGGCGCGGACGTTCTTCCATGAATTCCGGACGCGGCACGGAGCGCGATTCGGTATGCGATTCCGGACGGGTTTCGGAACGATGCTCCGGCCGCGGTCGATCCTCGCGCGGGCGTTCGTCACGCGCACGCTCGTGGCTTGAACGCGGCGCGTGTGCCGCGGGACCGCGCGCCATCTCAACGCGGCGCTCGCTGGGCGCGGTGCTGGTCAGAGGCGCGTCGCCTTGCGCCATGCGCGCCAGCGCGGTGGCGATGTCGATCAGGGGCACATTCTGCTCGTGCTCGTACTGCTCGATCAGGGTACGCAAGGGCGCCAGATCGCCCGCCGACAGCGTCTCGGTGATTTTCTGCTTGAAGCGGGCGATACGCTGGTCGTTGACCATGGCGACCGACGGCAACTCCATCGGCGTAATCGCCTGCCGCGTCGCACGCTCGATGCTCTTGAGCAGGTGGCGCTCGCGCGGGGCGAGAAACAGGATCGCGTCGCCGGCACGGCCGGCGCGGCCGGTGCGGCCGATGCGGTGCACATAGGATTCGGTATCGGTCGGCACGTCGAAATTGACCACGTGGCTGATGCGTTCCACATCCAGCCCGCGCGCGGCCACGTCGGTCGCCACCACGATATCCAGTTGCCCGCTCTTGAGCCGGTTCACCGTGCGCTCTCGCTGCGCTTGCACGATGTCGCCGTTGAGGGCGGCAGCGGCATAGCCTCGCGCTTCGAGTTTCTCGGCCAGTTCGGTGGTCGCCGCCTTGGTTCGCGCAAAGATCAGCATGCCCTCGAAAGGTTCAGCTTCGAGGATGCGCGTCAGCGCGTCCAGCTTCTGGTTCATGCCGCCTGCCATCAGGTAGCGCTGGCGGATGTTGGTTGCGGTCGTGGTCTTGCTCTTGATCGTGATCTCGGCCGGCGTCTTCAGATGCGTCTGCGCGATGCGGCGGATTTCCGAGGGCATGGTCGCGGAGAACAGCGCGATCTGCCGCTGCGGCGGCGTCTGCTGCAGGATGAATTCGACATCGTCGATGAAGCCCATGCGCAACATTTCATCGGCCTCGTCCAGCACCAGGCAGGTGAGCCCGTCGAGCCTGAGCGTGCCGCGCTTCATGTGATCCATCACGCGGCCGGGCGTGCCAACCACCACGTGCACGCCGCGCTTGAGCGCCTTGAGCTGCGGCTCGTAGGACTGGCCGCCGTAGATCGGCAGCACATGAAAACCGCGCAAGTGCGCTGCATATTTCTGGAACGCCTCGGCGACCTGGATCGCCAATTCGCGCGTCGGCGCCAGCACCAGCGCCTGCGGCGTGGACTGGTTCATCTTGATCCTGGACAGGATCGGCAGCGCGAAGGCCGCGGTCTTGCCGGTGCCGGTCTGCGCCTGGCCGAGCACGTCCTCGCCCGCCAGCAGATGCGGAATGGTCGCGGCCTGGATCGGCGACGGCGACTCGTAGCCCACGTCAGCCAGCGCCTGGAGCACCGGCTCGCTCAGGGCCAGATCGCGGAAACTGATATCGGAATGCGGCAGGGAGGAGGGATCGGCGGACATGGAAGCACCTTGTGCGGGCGTGAACAGGACGCTCTGGATGCCGGACGGCCAGGACACAGAGGTGGCACGTGATTTTACGCGCTAATGGCCGGTGGCGCCGGAAAAGGCGCGTGCTGCGGCGTTCTGAGGACCACCCGCCCGCGACACGGCGTTTTTGCGCAGCAAAACGGGTGCGGGAGCGGGCGGTGGGGTGCCGACCTTAGCGCAGTCGCGGGCCTCGGGTGCCTCCCACACCCATTGTCCTTCGGGCAAGCACCGTGTCGGCACCCGCTCTGCTCATTTTGCCTAGACGGAATGTTTTTATATATTGATATATTTATAAATATATCAATTTTATGAAACACGGCCGGAGGCAAAAGCCGGCAGAGCGGGCGGTTTCGAACTCCGGCCGTCAACTTCCATCTCCCGCACGCGGGAGAGGGAACGACTCAGTTCAGCCGCCCGCCCGCTTGCGCTTGCCCGGCGCGAGCAACGCTTCCAGTTCATCCAGCGCCTCGCCGGTGTAGACCGCCAAGCGCTGCATGTGCGGCAGCGTGTCGCGGCAGCCGGTGAAGCCGAAGTTGAGCGTGCCGGCGTAGCTCAGGCAGGTGATGTTGAGCGCGCCGCCATGGGCGATCAGCGACACCGGGAACATCGCCTCCAGTTTTGCGCCGTTGTAGAACAGCGGCTGGTCCGGGCCCGGCACGTTGGAGATGGTGACGTTGAACACCGGCCGCATGCGCCCGCCCAGGCCCGTGATCAGTTGCAGCATGTAGGGCGCCATCAGCATCACGGTGTACTGCATGATCGCGCTGCGCGGCAGGCTTTGCAGATGCTCCTTGGCGCGGGCGGTGGACTCCTTGATCGCTTCCAGCCGGCGCAACGGGTCGGCGATATCGGTGGCGAGGTTGGCGATGATGAAGCTGATCGCGTTGCCGGTGCCCTGGTCGTCCTTGGGCCGCACGTTGACGGGAATGCCGGTGGTCAGCGGCCTGTCCGGCAGGCTGTTGGCTTCGAGCATGAAGCGCCGCAGACCGGTGGCGCAGAGATAAAGCACGATGTCGTTGAGCGAGCAGTCGGCGGCTTTCGCCAGCGCCTTGAGCTTGCCCACTTCGTATTGCTGCGTGGCGAAGCGGCGCTGGCCGGTGACGCGGTGATTGATAACCGACTTCGGCCCCGAAAACGGCGCCGTCAGGCCGTGCTCGCCGGCGGGCGATCCGCGCATCACGCTGCGCAGGGCGCGGACCAGTTGCGGCACCGTGTCAGCCTTCGCGCGCAGGCCCTGCATCGCCGATTTCGCGACGGCGTCGGTGGATGGCTTGTCGGCGTCCGGCCTGGGCTCGCGATCCGGCCGCACCGTCCACGGCGCGGGCATGTCCATCGCATTCGCATCGGTCGAGAGGATGCGTTGCAGCAGACGCACACCGCCGACGCCGTCGATCAGCGAATGGTGCATCTTGGTGTAGAGCGCGAAACGCTTGTGCTCCAGCCCTTCGATCACGTGGCATTCCCATAGCGGGCGTTTGAGATCGAGTTCGTGACTGTGCAGGCGCGAAATCAGCACACCAAGTTCGCGCTCGCCGCCAGGATGCGGCAGCGCGGAATGGCGCAGGTGATAATCGAGATCGAGATCGTTGTCGGTTTTCCACGACGGCAGCAGGCGGCCAAGCAGGGCACTGCGCAGCTTGAGATTCCAGGGCGGCGCGAAATCGCGCGCCGTCTTCAGATGCGCGACCCACTGGTTGATGAAATCGTCCGGTGCGTTCTTGGGCAGCGAAAAAATTTGCAGATTGCCGACGTGCATCGGCGTTTGCTGCGACTCCACGGCCAGCCACGAGGCGTCCAAAGGATTCATGCGTTTCATCGTTATTTCCCCAGTGTTGAAAAACAGCTCTGACGGCTGGGCTCCATCCTAACCCCGCGGATGTTTGCACATCCAATCGGCTTGCGGCCACAGGGCGTCTCCCTGGAACGCCGGTACGACAAAATCGCTACTCGAACTCCATGCCGCCCGCGCCGCGCCGCACGCGGTAACCAGCGGCGCTGAGGTCGGCGATGATCTGATTGGCGTGGGCCTCGTCCTGCGCCTCGACCATCACTTCCAGCGTCGCGTCCTTGGCGTGGCCGCGGTGCAGGCGCTCGTGGTGGACCTGGATGATGTTGCCGCCGGAGTCGCCGATGCGCCCCGCCACGCGCGCGAGAAAACCGGGCCGGTCCTCGATGTCGATGGACAGCGACACCAGCCGCGACTCGTGCACGAGCTGGCGCAGCAGCACTGAGGCAAGCAGGCGCGTGTCGATGTTGCCGCCGCAGATCACCAGCCCCACCTTGCGCCCGCGGAAGCGCGCCGGGTCGGTCAGCAGCGCCGCCAGTCCGGTCGCGCCCGCACCTTCGGCGATGACCTTTTCGATGCTGGCGAGCAGACCGATGGCGCGCTCAATGGCCGGCTCTTCAACGCGCATAAGGTCGGCGACGTGCTCGCGGATGATCTCCAGCGTGAGCTTGCCGATGTACTTGACCGCGATGCCCTCGGCGATGGTCTGCCCGCCGGTAACCAGCGAGAGGTCTCCTTGCAGCGCCGCATAGGCGGAGGGGTAACCGGCGGACTCGACGCCGACCACGCGCAGATCGGGATTGATGCCGTGCGCGGCGATGGCCATGCCGGAAATCAGCCCGCCGCCGCCGATGGGCACGACCAGCGTATCCAGCTCCGGCGCCTGTCCCAGCATCTCCAGCGCGACGGTGCCCTGCCCGGCGATGACCTGCGCGTCGTCGTAGGGATGCACCAGCGTCATGCCGCGCTTTTCGATCAGTTCGCGCTGCAAGAAAGCCTGCGAATCCGCCAGCGTCTCGCCGTGCAGGATCACCTCGCCGCCGAGGTCGCGCGTGTTGCGCACCTTGGTGAACGGCGTGTTCTCCGGCATCACGATGACGCTTTTGATGCCCAGCCGCGTCGCGTGATAGGCCACGCCCTGTGCGTGATTGCCGGCGGACATGGCGGCGACGCCGGCCTTGCGCTCGGCCGCGCTGAGTTGCGACAGCTTGTTGAGCGCGCCGCGTTCCTTGAACGAGGCGGTGAACTGGAAATTCTCGAACTTGAGCCAGACCTCCGCGCCGGTGATTTTCGACAGCACTCGCGAATGCGTGCAGGGCGTGGCGATCACCTGCCCGGCGATGCGTTTCGCAGCAGCCTGCACATCCTGAAAAGTGACCGCGAGTCTGCTCATTTTTTTCTGCCCTTGTGGTGCGTTGTACCGGTGACGACACCATCCTTGAAGCTGACCGTAAGCCGTGCGCCGTTATCCATATACGTCCAGCTTTCCTTCACGCCCTTTGCGCTTTCGCTGCGATTGGTGTTGACCGGCTCGCCGAGCAGGCTGCGCACTTCCCTCGCGGTCATGCCAGCCACCACCTTGCGCTTTGCGTGCGCCTGCTTCAGGCGCTGCTCCTGTTCCTTGCGCGTCTGGTAGTCCTTGTTCCACTTGGAATCGGCCTGATCGCGGTCTTTCTTGCCGCGCTGCACGTCCTCATCGTATTTCTTCGCCAGATCGGGCGCCTGGATATGCGGCACCACCTGGATCGGGTGTTCGGGCTGGTAAGGCTGCGCATCTTTCGCGCAGGGCTTGTCGCTGAACACGGTCGTGCCGCCTTGCTGGCAGCGGTAAAGCTCGGCCTGTGCCGCCTGTGCGAGCAGCAACAGGGCCAAAGCGGCGGTCATGGAAAAACGGCTCATGTGCAACCATCTCCTCGTTTTATTTGCGACGATTATAGGACGGCGGCTGACAAGCCCCGTC
>JBOICL010000349.1:0-7577 GCA_050740055.1 Stenotrophobium sp. | reverse complement strand
TGCACGTTCTGCACGATGCCCTCGGTGATCGCGCCGCCCTCGTCCAGCGTGAACTCGGCGATCACGCCGCGCGAACGCAGCAGCGCGGCGATCTGCTTCGCGCCCTGCTCGCCGCCGATTTCCTCGTCGTGGCCGAAGGCGAAATAGATCGTGCGCTTGGGCTTGAAGCCTTCCGCCAGCAGGCGCTCGGCGGACTCCATCCACGCCATCAGGCTGTCCTTGTCGTCCAGCGAGCCGCGGCCCCAGATGTAGCCGTCGGCGATGTCGCCGGAGAACGGCGCGTGCGTCCACTGCGCCTCGCTGCCTGGTTCCACCGGCACCACGTCCATGTGCGCGAGCAGCAGAATGGGCTTGGCGGCGGAATCGCTGCCGGGCCAGGTGTAGAGCAGGCTGTGGCCGTTGACGACTTCACGCGTCAGCGAAGCGGCGACGCGCGGGAAGGTCTGTTGAAGATAGGCGGCGAAGGCGTCGAGCTGCGCGGGGTCGATCTGGCTGCGATCCTCGAAGGAGATCGTCGGGATGCGCACCGCTGCGGACAGCCGCTGCGCCACCGCGTCCTCGTCTATGGGCGGCATCGCCACTTCCATGTACACCGGCGCGGGCGGCGGCAGGGTGAAGGTGTTCCAGGCGAGCACGGCGGCCAGCACGAGCAGCAACACGGTGCCGGTCTTGAGATAACGGTTCATGCGGACTCCTCAACGAGGCCGCTACTTTAAGGAAACTCCGAATAAGTTGCTGCGCTTGGCATCTTGCGCGAGGGCGGTGCTCGGAATCCTCATTTACTCCTCTGTAAACTCCGGTTCCTGCGCTCCGTCCTCACGCAATCTGCCTGCGCTCGCGACACTTCTTCAGAGTTTCCTGAAGGCATGACCTCGCAGGCTGCCGCTGCTTGATTACCGCACCCGCTCTCGCGGAAATGCACTACGGTCGTGTTATATATTAGTTACTATAAATAAAAATATTAAATTTTATAGCACACATATTGCTACGCTGAATGGCAGAGCGGGTGGCGATGATTCCGGTCATTCCCGCAAACGCGGAGCATCGCCGGCGCGCTATTTGCTGAACAGCGCGTCCAGCTTCTTTTCGTAGCTCATGTAGTCGAGATAGGCGTAGAGATCGGCGCGGGTCTGCATCAGCGGCACCGCGTTTTTCTGCGTGCCTTCCGCGCGTATGGTCTGATAGACCTTGAGCGCGGCCGCGTTCATCGCGCGGTAGGCGCCGCAGCAGTAGAGCACCATGTCGACATCGACCGAGCGCAGCTCGTCGGTGGTGAACAGCGGCGTGTGGCCGAACTCGGTGATGTTGGCCAGGATAGGCACTTTCACCGCGGCCTTGAACTTCTTGTACATCGACAGCTCGGTCATCGCCTCGGGAAAGATCATGTCGGCGCCGGCCTCGACATAGGCCACGGCGCGCTCGATCGCGGCGTCGATGCCTTCCACCGCCAGCGCG
This sequence comes from Stenotrophobium sp., assembly GCA_050740055.1. Classification (GTDB taxonomy): domain Bacteria; phylum Pseudomonadota; class Gammaproteobacteria; order Nevskiales; family Nevskiaceae; genus Stenotrophobium. The sequence continues at coordinate 6,122 of JBOICL010000349.1, read as the reverse complement.
TCGGTGCGCGCCATGATGACAAAGCCCGGATCGGTGCGCGCATCCACTGCGGCCTTCACGCGGTCCACCATCTCGCCCTTGCTCACCACCTCCTTGCCGGGGCGGTGGCCACAGCGTTTCTGCCCGACTTGGTCTTCCATGTGCACCGCGCCGGCGCCGGCCTTGATGAAGGAGCGGATGGTGCGCGCGATGTTGAAGGCGCCGCCCCAGCCGGTGTCGATGTCCACCAGCAGCGGCAGCGTGGTGACATCGGTGATGCGCCGCACGTCGGTGAGCACGTCTTCCATGGTGCTGATGCCCAGGTCGGGCATGCCCAGTGAGTTGGCGGCGACGCCGCCGCCGGACAGGTACAGCGCCTTGAAGCCGCTGGCCTCGGCCATGCGTGCGGTGTAGGCGGTGATGGCGCCGACGATTTGCAGGGGTTTTTCTGCGGCGACTGCATCTCTGAATTTCTGGCCGGGGGTGGGAGTCATGGCGTGGCTGTCCTGTGAGGGGGCGGCATTATAAAGCGGCGGCGTTTACCGGGCGCCCGTCCGCCCGGACGATGCGGACATAAATGGACGAATGCTTCGCCAAAGCGGAAGACAGGACGTCTTACCGGCCTCCCGTCGGGGCTCTCAGCTTTCGACCTTCTTGAAGTTAATCGCGACATGATTTGTCGCATTTGTGATGGATACTGCTTGCGCACTAACAGGAGCCACCGCAATGACCACTCAAACTGCCGAAGCCGTTCCCAGCAAGAGGTCCAATGCACGCCAACAATGCACGAGCCCTTCGCGCAGGATACGCCGCCTTGAGAGGGACTCCGCAAGCGAAGGCGCCTGCCTGCGATCGTTCATCGACGTAGCAATGGAGATTTCAGAGGAGTGGGTCACCAGCAAAGTTTGATCTGAATGAGTATGCCGAGCGCGAATTCTGATCGCCGTCAGCGCCGTTCAGGATCGATGATGGCGCTGCAAACATCCAGAATCTGGTTGAGCACCGCACCGCGGAGGCGATCAACCGTTCTGGCCTTGCGGGCGGCCCAGTCGAGCGCCTTGATCTGGTGGCAGAGGACGATGCCGGAGATTTTCACGCCGGTGCCCATGAGCGTGACCGCGGTGAGGCCGCGCGCAGCTTCCTGTGCGCCGGTGGTCACGGGGCACGTCCAGGCCAGTCCGAACTTCGCGTTGAAGGCTTTGGGCGTCAGTACGATGCAGTAATGATCCCCTTTCATTTCCCGGCCGCTGGCCGGATCGAACGACAGATGCAGAATGTCGCCTGCATCCGGGGTCATGCTTCACGCCCTGCAGGCGGCAGTTCGTCCCAGCCAGGAGCGCGCATCTTCGCGGCGTCCTTTGGAGCTTGGGCGATGATGTCGGCGAGCATGATCTTCTTGCGTGCAGGCGATATGGTCAGCTTGTCGCCCCTTACATCCAGGGTTACGGCAGAGCCGGCTGCAAGGCCCGTTTTCTTGAGATAGAGCGGCGGAACCGTCACCGTGACGGAGCCGCCGGATTTGCGAAGTGGTGCGGTCGTCATTTGATCCTCCAACGGCCTGTGAGTGTCATACAAATATAGCATATGCACTCACCTGCCTTACGTCATTGACGTGCCTTGCATCACCGCTCTATCGAATACAGCAGATCCCCGCCGCTGGCGACGCCGGATTCGGTCTGCAGCTTGAAGCCATGGCCGATGTCGTAAAGCATGCGGAAGGTCTGGCCGGGCTGGAACAGGCTGACGCCGTAGCTGACGAACAGTTTCGGCGTGAGGTATTTGCCCAGCGTAAGTTGCGCCGCCTGCGTGGTGTAGGCGTTGGCGCCGAGATTCTGTGAGGCCTGTGAACCGCGTATCGAAGTCGCGTCGGCGGCGACCGACGAACCGCCGATCGGTCCCTGGCCGACCGAGATCTGGTCGAGACCAACGCCGTGTCCGAGTTTCTGCGCGAGATAGTCGCCGCCGCTGAGGCCCAGCGACAGCGCGGCCTGCGACACCATGTTGCGATCCTCGGTCGAGTTCTGGTCCAGCGAACGGCCCAGCACCAGCCATGAGAGTTGCTGCTCGCGCGGCATCGCCGGGTCGGATTGCAGGGTGAGCAGGGGTTTGTCGAGGGTGCCGCGCACGCGCACGCCGACGGTGATGTCCTGCTGCGGGTGGCGCGTGGCGTAGAGATCGACCGCCGGCTGCGTCACCGGCCCGCCGTTGAAGATCAGGCGGCCGGTCTGGATGCTCAGGTCCTGGCCGTAGGCCTTGTAGTGGCCGTCCACCAGTTGCAGCTCGCCCTGCGCGCGCGTTTCGCGCTGCGGTTCATCGGTCAGGCTGACGCCGCCGGTGACGCGCGTGGTCAGGCCAAAGCCTTCGACATGAACCGCATCGCCCAGCGTGATCTGCAACTGGCTGTAGACGTTCAGGGGTGCGGATACAGGCTGTGGTTCGGCGCCGACGATGACCTGGTCTTTGCTCGCGGAAATGCCGTTGTCGCCCAGGCCCTGCGGCGTGATGTCGGCCCTAGGCACGTCGAGCGTGCCGTCGAGATGGATGCCATCGGCACCACTGAGCAGATGCAGGCCGGGCGTCACCCAGATGCGCGCGTCGGGCGTCGCCATCGCCTGGAACTCATCGCCCTTGATGTTCAGATCGGCGCGCAGCGGCGATGCGGAAGGATCGACCGTGCCGCTCAGGCTGAGACTGCCGCCGCCGGATTTCATCGAGCCGTCCAGCGCGAGTGGGCCGCTGCCGTCGCCGCTCAGGCGCAGTTGCACATCCTCCAGGCTGATGCCCGGCAGTGGCAGCTTGGCGCGGCCGCCGCTCAACGCAAGCTGTCCGCTCAGGCGCGGCAGGCCGATGCTGCCGCCGAGTTTGAAAGCCCCCGTGATATTGCCGCCGGTGTTCGCCAGCGCCGTGGTCAGAGGCCCAACGAAGGCGAGGTCGGGCACGTTGAGTTGCACACTGCCGGACAGCGCGCGCGCGTCGAAATCCGCGCCGGGCGCGGCCGAGATATCGGCGTCCAGAGTGCCCTGCGCGACGCGCAGGTTCAGCAGCGCGTGCAGATGACCGCCCAGATCGTCGAGCTTCAAGCTGCTCGGCAAAATCTCCACGGGTGGCATGTCCGGCGCGCTGATGCTGGCCCTGCCGAGGTTCAGCATCGCGTTCAGCGCGGTCACGTCGCCGTTGGCGAATTCGAGCGCGCCCGCGCCGGTCGCCTCGCCTTCGACCTGGTAATGCGGCGGCAGCAGCGGCTTGAACGCGGCAAGCAGCAGGCGATCCAGATTCCAGGTCAGGCGCAGGCCCTGGCGCGTCACGTTCTGCTCCACGCGCAGGCAGGCGCGGCCACCGTTCCCGCTCAGGCAGGCGGGTTCTAGGCTCAGTCGATGCGTGCCAAGCAGCAGTCCGGCGGATTGCTCCAGCGTCCACGGCGGAAGATCAACGGGAGCGAGCCGCAGCGCCGAAAGATGGCCGCCCCACTCGTTCCTGCGGCGGTCGTAGCCGCCGTCTAGCGTGACGCTCAGGTCGCCCCGCTCCGTGGACGCATCCAGTTGCACATGCTGATAAACCTCGATGCCACTGGCGCTCAGCTTGGCGCTGTGTATATGCAGTCCGGCGCGAGCATCGGACAACTCGACCGTCAGGCGCGAGGGCTGGCGCGGGTCGAGGTCGCCATCCCAGTCCAGTCTGGCGGCACTGTAGTTCCGGTAGCGCAGCGCTGAGCCTTGTCCGCTGGTGACCAGATGTGGGTAGGCCAGCGGGCCTTGCAGCTTGAAGCCCAGGTTCGCGCGGCCTTCGAGACCGGGAGCAAGGTCGGCGAGATTCGGACTGTCGAGCCGGCCAGCAAGATCGAAAGGCGGCGTGGCCTGCCCGCTCGCCGTGAGCCGCGTGCCGCCTGAGGTGAGCGCGAAATCTTGCAGGTTCAGTGTCTCGGCTAGCAGTTCGCCCTGCGTGGCGAGCTTAAGCGGATGACCGCGTAACTGGGATTGATCCACATTGACGGCAAACGTGATCGCGCGCCGGCCTGCGCGCGTGGTGGTCTGGACGCTGATCGAGCCATTGATGATTCCGCGCCAGCGCGTTGCCGCGCCGGTCTGGTGATCACCGATGATGAGCGGTACGAAAGGTCCCGGATCGAAATTGCTGATCTGCGCTTTCAGGTCGGCGCGCAACGCAGGCTCCCACGCGACGGCGCCGCTGCCGCTCAGGCTGCCCTTGCCGGAACGCAGCAAGAACTGCGTGAGTTGCACGCTGCGCGTGTCGGTGCTGCCGTCGGCGCTCAGCGCCAGCGGATAGCCGCGCAGCGTCGAGTGGTCTAGGCGCGTGCTGAATGCGACGTCCGGTCCGCTCTTGCGCGACATGGTGTGTGCAGTAATGCTGCCGTTGAGTTCGCCGCTCCAGTCCGCCGCGAACAGCGCCGGGTTTAGTTGCTCGATCTGCATCTGCAAATCGGCGCTCAGAGCTGGAGACCATGCCAGCCTGCCTTGCGCCCGCAGCGCGCCCTTGTCTGTGTTCAAACTCAGGCTGTCGAGGTGCAGATCGTCCAAGCTGCCGTCGCCGCGCGCGGTGATTTTCACCGGCAGCTTGTGTACGGCGGCGTCACTTTGCAGCTGCAACTGGTAGTGGGCCAGCGTGCCGGTGAGATGCGCCGCGCCGGTTGCGTTGCTCACCAGCAGCGCATCGTCTTCCGCCTGTAGCGGCCAGCGTAGCGATTTCCAGTTCAGGTTCAGGTCGCTGGCGATTTCGCCCAGGCCGTAGTGGCCATTCAGGCTGAGTTCGCCGGGGCCCTTGAGCGTCAGCTCCGTTATATCGACATGATCCGCCGACATGCGTGCCTGCCCGCTCGCGGACAGCGGGCTGGTCTGCGGCAGTTCGGCGTTGAGCCGCGTGATCCGTACCTCGTTGCCGATCCAGCTGCCGCTCAGGTTCGCCTGATCGATGCGGAACAGTTCGTCCTTTCCGCGCGTGATGCTGAAATTTTTCAGGTTGAAGGAATCGATGACCAAGCCCAGCGGCAGTTGCTGCGGCAGGCTCGTGAGCGGCGCAGAAGGTGCCGGATTCGGCGGCAGTTGCAAGTGAACATCGGAAACTTCGGCCAGCTCGACATGCAGCCGCCGCGCCAGCAAATCCTGCGCGCGCAGGCGCATATGGACGCGGCCGATGCCGATGCGCAGTCCTTCGGCATTCGCATAGCGCACATCCTCGATCAGGCACTCGCCGAGCAGCGTACCCTGCGCCGCGGCTATGCCCAGATGTCCGCCGCCGTAACGTTGCACGAGCCCGACCGCGGCTTGCAGTCCGCTCTCGGTGCACAGCACGAACCAGGCGGCCGCGGCCAGCGCGAGCAGCAGCACCGGCAGCGCGCCGATGAGCGGCAGCCTGAAGCGCGCACTCACAACTCGCCCTCCACAGTGCACCGATTGCCACAAACGGCGGCTGTTCGGGCTCCGGGCCTGTTCGCCAGGCCGTCGATCCCCTTCGGGGCCCCTCGCCGGTAGCTCACAGTCCCACCCTCATGCCGATGTGCAGGCGCACCGGCGAGGCGCCGCGATCGAAGGGATGCGCGAGATCGATGGCGACTGCGCCGAACGGCGCGCGGTAGCGGAAGCCGATGCCCGCGCCGTAGTGCAGCAGCACGTTGGGCACGTCGTCCGCGCCGCCGGCGTCGACGAAAACCGCGGCACCGTAGTTCTTGTACACGTCGTAGTCGAGTTCGAGGCTGCCGGTGGTGAGGAACCGGCCGCCGATGACGTGGCCGCTGGCGTCCTGCGGGCCCAGCGACCGGTAGCTGTAGCCACGCACGCTTTCATCGCCGCCGGCAAAGAAGCGCTGCGAAGGCGGCAGCGTCTGGAAACTGTGGACGAAACCCGCGCCTGCCTCGATGCGGCCGAGCACGCGCAGCTTGCGCCCCAGCGGATAGACGCCGCGCAGCCGCAGCAGCGTCTCGATGAAGTCGGTGTCGGACAGCACCGCGGTCGAACCGCCGTGCACGTCCAGCGATACGAACCAGCCGCGGCGCGGATAGATAGGATCGTTGAGTTCGGTGCGGCTCACGGTGATGCCCGGCGTCAGCAGCAGGCTGGTTTGCGGCGGCTGACCCGGCAGCGTGTAGTCGTCGTGGGTATAGGTCAGGTAATAGCGCCGCGACCAGACGC
>JBOICL010000348.1:0-1319 GCA_050740055.1 Stenotrophobium sp. | reverse complement strand
GCCCGCCGATCTCGGCGATGCCTGCTGGGACGGCGCCGGCAACATGGTGTCGAATGGATTGTGCCCCGGCACCAACACGCCCGTGCCTGGTGCCCCGGCCCTCAGCGTCGGTGTCGTGCCGATCTACGCCACGCCGCGCATGATCGCCGGCGACGCCATCACCACCGATGCCAACAAGTGTCAGCTCAAGCCGCTGAACCGCGGCGACAACTACGGGCCGCTCGGTTTCAGCGATGCGCAATGGATGCAGATGCAGGCGCTGTTCCCCACCGGCGTCTGCGACTTCAGCAAGCCCGGCGTCAGCCAGCAGGGAACCATCCCCTGGCAGACCTACCAGGACGCCGGCGGCAACGTGATCTACGGCGGCCAGCCGCTGCCGCCAGCACCAGCCAATTCCGGCGGCGGCTGGGCCAGTCCGGCGTTCGAGGAATTTTCCGCGACGCAATAGATTCGGCGGCCCAACCGGACACGGACTCGAACATGGCGCCCGGCATTCCCGGCCAGACGCCATTTTCCTCCACCCGCTCCGGCGGTTTAGCCTCGCATCATAGTTTTAATATATAGTATAAATTACTATTTAGTTAATAACTATAAACACAATCTTCACGACAAATCGCAAGAGCGGGCGGCTTTCAAATCCTGCAAAACACACGTCCGCAGGCAGCTTGACGTAAAATCGCGCACGAATTTCTCCCGTAGCACGCCGATGTCCGCCGCTCCCGATCTGCTTCGCCGCGATTTGCGCGAGGCTCACAAATTGTCCAAGCGCCTGCGCCGCCTCACCGGGCAGGCGATCCAGGACTACAACATGGTCGTGGACGGCGACCGCGTGATGGTGTGCCTCTCCGGCGGCAAGGACAGCTACACGATGCTGGACCTGCTGATGCAGTTGCAGCAGAAGGCGCCGGTGAAATTCGATCTGTTCGCGGTCAACTTGGACCAGAAGCAGCCGTATTTTCCCGAACACGTTCTGCCGGAATACCTGAAGTCCGCGGGCGTGCCCTTTCACATCCTCGAGCAGGACACCTACTCGGTGGTCAAGCGCGTGATCCCGGAAGGCAAGACCATGTGCAGCCTGTGCTCGCGCCTGCGGCGTGGCGCGCTGTACCACTTCGCGCAAGGCAACGGCATCACCAAGATCGCGCTCGGCCATCATCGCGACGACATCGTCGAGACGCTGTTCCTCAATCTCTTCTATCAGGGTGCGTTGAAGGCGATGCCGCCCAAGCTGCAATCGGACGACGGCAAGAACGTAGTCATCCGCCCGCTGGCGTATTGTCGCGAGGCGGACATCGCCGAGTACGCCGGCCTGCGCAATT
>JBOICL010000347.1:0-10875 GCA_050740055.1 Stenotrophobium sp. | reverse complement strand
CGTTCTTGCCCTTGACGCGGATCAGATCCAGCTCGCGGAACGACCAGTCGCTGGGCAGCGCGTTGCGCGTGTATTCGCTGATCAGCAGGGTGACGCCATATTCCTTGGTCAGACCCTCCAGGCGCGCGCCCAAGTTCACCGCATCGCCCATCACGGTGTAGGCCATGCGGAAACTGGAACCCATGTTGCCGACATTCATCTTGCCGGTGTTGATGCCAACGCCGATGTGCAGTTCCGGCCAGCCGCGCTTGTTGAAACCCTCATCGAGTTCGCGCACGGCGCGCACCATTTCCATGCCGGCGAGTACGCAGTTCAGCATGTGATCCTTGTCCGGCAGCGGCGCGCCCCAGAAGCACATGATGGCGTCGCCGATGTACTTGTCGATGGTGCCGCGATACTTGTGGACGACCGCGGTCTGCTTGTCGAGATAGGCGTTCATCAGTTCGGCCAATTCCCTGGCTTCTAGTTTTTCTGAAATGCTGGTGAAACCGCGTACATCAGAGAACAGCACCGTCATCTCGCGGCTCTCGCCTTCCATGGAAATCGCTTCAGGATGTGCCGCCATCTCCTCGACCAGTTCCGGCGGCACGTACTGACCGAACATGCGCGATATGTCGCGCGCCTTGCGCGACTCGATAAAGTAGCCGTACAGCAGATGCGCGGTGAACAGCACTAGAGTGAACGCCACCGGCACGCCCAGCGGCATGATGAAATTGGCCCACTGCCACAGCGCGCAGGCCAATGCGATCACCGCGACGATGATGCCCAGACCCATTGCCGCGCTGAGCAGCGCCGACAGCCGCGGGAACACCAGAGCCAGCAGCAGCGCGATCAGGAACAGCATGCTGACCTCGATGCCGCTGTAATAAGGCGCCTTCTGCTTGACGCGGCCGTCGAGCATGCCGGAGATGACGTTCGCATGAACCTCGACGCCGGGATAAACCTTGCCCACCGGCGTCGTGCGCAAATCAGACAGGCCCGCGGCGGAAGTTCCCATCAGCACGATGGCATTGTTCAGCACCGCCGGGTCGGCCGTGCCATGCAGCACGTCGGTCGCCGATACGTAGGGGAAGCTGCGCTGTGGTCCCCGGTAGGGCACATAGACCGCCACATTGCTATCCACCGGCGCCGAGACCGCGCCGACGCGCAGACGCTCAAGATTCAGCGAAGTGCGCCTGTCCGGCGGATCGAACTGCATCTGCAAGGACGGATCGCCCAGCGCCAGCCGTAGCACCGCCAGCGCCAGCGAGGGATACACCTGCCCCCCGTATTCCTCCAGCAGCGGCACGCGCCGGATCACGCCGTCCTCATCGACCCCGTAGCTGTTATCAAAGAACCCGCAGCGGTCATTGGCATTGCGCAGCACCGGGATGTTGCCGCCGAAGCCGCCCGCACGGATGAAATCGACCTGATACTGCTTGCGCGCCTGCGCATCGATCAGCGGGGAGCAGATGGCGCCGGTCTCCGCCGCCTCTCCCGCCGCCGGCTGCACCTTGAAGAAAAACCCCATGACCACCGGACGGCCCTTGATCGCATCGGCGAACTGCTGGTCGTAATCCAGTTGCTTGCGCAACTCAGGCAGGCGCTGGTTGAAATCCGGCGCGTTCTTCAATTCATTGGCGGCGAGGGAATCCAGGACTGCGACACCACTCTTGTCCGGCTCGGCGAACACGATGTCGAAACCCAGCACCCGTGCGTGGTAGTTGTCGAATATCTGCTTCACCAGTTGCGCAAACTTGTTGCGCGGCCAGGGCCAGCCTTCAGCGGCGAGGCTGCGCTCGTCCATATCCACGATCACGATGCGCGGATCGACCGTGCGCGGCAGGGTCAGCCGCATGCGCTCATCGTAGGTAAAGTTTTCCACGGTAGTCGCCAGACGGTAGGGATGCCAGCCGGCGCTATGAACCAGGAAAAGCACAAAAACCAGGCCACTGATGGCCAGACGGATCAGTATTCGCGGTGTCATCCTGGAATTCCCCCGGTTCCCGCCATGATTTTCCCCATCCGCAAGTTACTCAATCTTCCCCGAACCGGCAATTCAGAAGCCTCTTCCGCCCATTTAAACGCTGTTTTCAGATGTGTGCTGAGGTTATGATGCCGCCCATGCTTGCCATCTCGCGCCCGTCAGGGAAAACCCTGGCCCTCTCCTATGAGCGTTACAGCCGCTGGATCATTCCGGCGGTACGGGTTTTGCTTGTTATCGCCGTCGCCAACGTGGCGGCTGAACTGGTGTGGTCATTGATTCCGGTACCGGCAGCCGGAAAATGGCGTCCGGCGCCGGCAGACACGACCAGCACCACCGCCAGCAACGGCCTCCATCTGGATACGATCATCGGCGCCCGGCTGTTCGGACTGTATCAGCCGCAAGGAACGAATCTTGCTGCCGCCCCCGATACGCGGCTGAATCTCACGCTGCTCGGCATTTTTGCCGGAACGCGCAAAGAGGAATCGCGTGCGGTCATCTCGCAGGAGGGCGGCGACGAAAAACCCTTTGCGATCGGCGACGATGTGGTGAAGGGTGCGACGCTGCAGGCGATATTCCCGGACCGGGTGATCCTCTCCCGCGGCGGAGAACTCGAAACCCTGCGTCTGGACAAGGACAAACCCAGCAGCGGCTCCGGATTTGTCGCGCCCGCCGCTACGGATAGCGCCGGGAATACAGCACAGCTGTCACAGATTCGCCAACAGGTGCTGCAGGATCCGAACAAGGCGGCGGAATTCATCCGCGTTCAGCCTGCCAATGTCGGCGGCCAGATGAAAGGCTATCGCATCTATCCCGGCGCCAATCCTGCGATCTTCAACTCCGCCGGGCTGCATGCTGGCGATCTGGTGACGGCGGTCAATGGCATACAATTAAACGATACGCAAAAGGCTCTGAAAATGCTCAACGATCTGAGCCAGGCCAGCAGTGTCAGCCTAGTCATCGACCGCGGCGGCCAGCAGCAAACCATCAACGTTTCATTCAACTAATCAAGTCAGATATGGCATTCATGCGCCGCGTGAAACTTCTTCTTGCCGCCAGCCTGCTGCTGGCCCTGGCGGCTCCTGCCTTTGCCGATGTCACGCTCAATCTCAAGGATGCGGATATCAACTCGCTGATTGCGACCGTGAGCGAGGTCACCGGCAAGAACTTCATCGTAGACCCGCGCGTCAAGGGCAAGGTCACGGTCATTTCCTCCAGTCCGATGACGCCCGCCGGCGTGTATGAAACTTTCCTCGCCGTCCTACAGGTGCAGGGTTTCGCCGCAATCCCCGCGGGACAGGCGATCAAGATCGTGCCGGAAACCAATGCCCGCACCGATGGCGGGGTGCCCAATGGCAGTGGCCGGGGGCTGCCCATCGACGGGGTGGTTACGCATGTTTACCAGGTGCAGAACATCTCCGCCGCGCAACTGGTGCCGATCCTGCGGCCGCTGATGTCCCAATGGGGCCATCTGGCTGCTTATGCGCCCAGCAATATGCTGATTCTCTGCGACCGCGCCGCCAACGTGCGGCGCATCGAGGAACTGATCCAGCAGATGGATCAGAGCGATGACCGCCAGATCGAAATGGTCCACCTCAAATACGCCGCGGCCAGCGAAGTTGTGCGGATTCTCAGTGCGCTGACGCAGCAGGACAAGCAGACCGATCCCACCGCGCGACCGGCAGTGGTCATCGCCGACGAACGCAGCAACAGCGTACTGCTCGGCGGCGACAAATCAGAGCGCCAGAAATTCATCGACATCATCCAGGGCCTGGATGTGCCGCTGAAGGAAGGCGGCTCCACCCAGGTGGTTTACCTGCACTACGCGACCGCTGAAAACCTCGCTCCCATACTGCAAGGCTATGCGCAGCAGCTCAGTCAAGGTGCGAAATCCAACGGATTCAGCTCGACACCACCCGTGTCGAATCAGGCCGGCGCGGCTGGTGGCAGCGGCATCGAAGGTGTTCACGTCCTCGCCGACAAGGACACCAATGCGCTGGTCATCACCGCGGCGCCCAAGACCATGCGCCAGATTCGCGATGTCATTGCCCAGCTCGACATCGAGCGGGCGCAGGTTCTGGTCGAGGCCGTCGTGGCCGAAGTCAGCGCCAACAAATCCAGCCAGTTGGGCGTGGACTGGGCGGTCTTCAACAAGGGCCAGGTTGCTGCGGCCAGCATCGTCAATCCCAATACTCTGAGCGCGATCACCGGCATCGGCGCGGCCACCGTCGGCAGCACCAGCAGCAGCAGCGCGCCGCTGCTGGGCCTGATCAGCCAGGGCATCAACATCGGCGGCGGCGTTCTCAACAGCACCGGCACCAGCCTCGCGCTGCTGATCAAGGCGTTGCAGGGCGATGGCAATACGGATGTACTGTCCACGCCGACGCTGGTAACGCTCGACAACCAGGAAGCCAAATTTTCTGTCGGCCAGGAAGTGCCTTTCCTCACCGGCAGTTTCTCCAACACCGGCGCCGGAAGTGTCAACGGTGCAGTCAACCCGTTTCAGACCATCGACCGCAAGGATGTCGGCCTGACCCTGGGCATCACCCCGCAGATCAATGTCGGCAATCACGTCAAGCTGAAGATCAATCTCGAAGTTTCGGGCATCGCCAGCGGCACTGCGGGCACATCCAACCTGATCACCAACAAGCGCACGCTGACCAACACGGTGGGCATCGAAAACGGCCAGATCCTGGTGATCGCGGGGCTGATCGACAACCAGATCCAGGACCAGGTACAGGGCGTGCCCTTCCTCAGTTCCATCCCGTTCATCGGCGGCCTGTTCTCCTATCACTCGGTCAGCAAGACCAAGCAGAACCTCATGTTGTTCATCCGGCCGTCGATCCTGCGCAACCAGTCCGACGGCGACTACTACACCCGCCGCAAATATGACGCCGTGCGCCAGTCGCAAATTGATTCCATTAAGGGCGCGATTCCGCTGGTCGGCGGCCAGCGCCCGGTGCTTGCTCCGTTTGATGACTACCACGAAAACGGCATAGCCCCAGGGACTCAGGTTCCGGCCAATACGCTGCAGGCGTCGCCGGCTGAAACCAATACCAGCACCGATACTGCTCCCGCATCGGGAGCGGCTCCGGCTGTACCCGCGGCCGTGCCGGCGCAGCCTTCACCGGCTGAACTGGCGCCCAGCCCTGCACCACCCGCTTCATCGACGACACCGGCCCCCGCCGCACCTGCAAAGCCTGCGGACACCGCACCTGCCGCCGCGCCGCCGCCGCCGGACGGAACTCCTCACGAAACGCACTGACCGCTACGCCCATGGACGCTGAACTGCGCCGGCCGCCGTTTGCATTCGCCAAACGGCATGGATTGATTGTCTCCGAGGATCGCGGCGATCACGTGCTGGCCGTGCTGCGCCCCGGCGCCAGCATCGATGCGGTGCAGGAAGCGCGCCGTTTCGTCGGCCGCCCCCTGCGCCTGCACAAGGCCACGCTGGAGGAATTCGACGCCCTGCTGCAGCGCACCTACGAAGGCAAGACCGGCGCCGCGGCCGGGCTCATGGAAGGGCTCGACGACGAGGAAGCCAATCTCGACGCGCTGGCGCTGGCCCTGAACGAAACCCAGGATCTGCTCGAAAGCAGCGACGACGCACCGGTGATCCGTTTCATCAACGGCCTATTAGTGGAGGCAATCAAGGAAAACGCCTCCGACATCCATATCGAAAGTTTCGAGAGCCGCCTGCAGGTGCGCTTCCGCGTGGACGGCGTGCTGCGCGAGGTGATGTCGCCGCCTAAGGCGCTGGCGCCGCGGCTGGTGTCGCGCATCAAGGTCATGGCCAAGCTCGACATCGCCGAGAAGCGCCTGCCGCAGGACGGCCGCATCTCGCGCGCCTTCGGCGGCCGCAAGGTGGACGTGCGCGTATCCACCATCCCCACCGGCCAGCACCACGAGCGCGTGGTCATGCGTATCCTCGACAAGCAGGCCGAGCGCCTGGATCTGGAACAGCTCGGCGTGGACTCCGACCAGATCGAAGTCCTGCGCCGCATCATCTACAAGCCCTACGGCATCATGCTGGTCACCGGCCCCACCGGCTCCGGCAAGACCACCACCCTGTATTCCGCGCTGTCGGTGCTCAACGACCGCAGCCGCAACATCATGACGGTGGAAGACCCCATCGAGTACTACATCGACGGCGTCGGCCAGACGCAAGTGAATACCAAGGTCGAGATGACCTTCGCGCGCGGCCTGCGCGCGATCCTGCGCCAGGACCCGGACGTGGTGATGGTCGGCGAAATCCGCGACCTCGAAACCGCGCAGATCGCGGTGCAGGCCTCGCAAACCGGCCACCTCGTGCTCTCCACCCTGCACACCAACACCGCGGTCGGCGCGATCACGCGCCTGCGCGACATGGGCGTGGAACCCTACCAGCTGTCGTCGTCGCTGATCGGCCTGATGGCGCAGCGCCTGGTGCGTTCCCTGTGCAAGCACTGCAAGGAGCCCTACGAGGCGACCACCGTCGAAAAGGAACAACTCGGCGTCAGCACGCGCCGGAAAATCTCGCTGTACAAATCGGTGGGCTGCCCGCTGTGCCGCCACACCGGCTACCTGGGCCGCAGCGGCATCCACGAAATCATTGAAGTGGACCGCCAGCTCGAGTCCATGATCCACGACAACGCCAGCGAACAGGCGCTGGAAACGTACGCGCGCGAAAAAGGCCCCGGCATCCTCCAGTCCGGGCGCAACAAGGTGCTGGCGGGCCAGACCACGCTGCGCGAAGTGCTGCGCGTGACGGTTGAGGAATAACGTGAGACGGGAGATGAGAGACGTGAGACGTGAATGGCCTCACAAACCGCCACCCGCTCTTGCTTGGCTTACACGTTTATTTGTTATTAATTATTCATCTAAAAAAATTTATTTAAATTATTTAAAACACAATATTTACGTTGACGACGGCGAGCGGGTGGCACTGAAAACGAGCTTTCCAGCCGCTGCGTCTCCCGTCTCCCGTCTCCCGTCTCCCGCCTAAAATGGCTGCCTTCGAATACACCGCGCTCAACGCCGGCGGCCGCCAGGAAAAAGGGCTGATCGAAGGCGACACCCCGCGCCAGGCGCGGCAGATGCTGCGCGACCGCGGGCTGAACCCGCTGGAAATCGTCGAGGTCGCCGACCAGGCGAAGTCCGCGCGCAGCTCGCTGTTCCGGCGCGGCGGCGGCATTTCCGCGACCGAACTGTCGCTGTTCACACGCCAGCTCGCCACGCTGGTGCGCTCCGGCCTGCCGCTGGACGAGGCGCTCGCGGCCGTCTCCGAGCAGAGCGAAAGCAAGCGCGTCAAACGCATCTCGCTGGGCGTGCGCGCGGGCGTGATGGAAGGCGACACGCTGGCGAGTTCGCTCAACCAGTTTCCCAACATCTTTCCGCCGCTGTTCCGCGCGACCATCGAAGCGGGCGAGCAGTCCGGCAAGCTCGACCGCATCCTCGAACGCCTGGCCGAATACGTCGAGCGCCGCCAGGTGATGCAGCAGAAAGTCATGCTGGCGACCTTCTATCCCGCCATCCTCACCATCGTCGCGGTCAGCGTGGTGGTGCTGCTGCTCACTTATGTCGTGCCGCAGGTCGTGCAGGTGTTTTCGGACATCCACGCGCAGTTGCCCATCCTCACGCGCGCGCTGATTGCGTTCTCCGCTTTCCTGCGCAACTGGGGCATCTACCTGCTGATCCTGCTCGGCATCGGCATTTATGTTTTCACGCGCATGCTGCGCAACGATGTGTTCAAGCGGCGAGTGCATCGCTGGCAACTGCGCGTGCCGCTGATCGGCCGCCTAACGCGCGGCGCCAATACCGGCCGCTTCACGCGCACGCTGGGCATCCTGTTCGGCGCCGGCGTGCCGATTCTCGACGCCATGCAGATCGGCACGCAGGTGGTGTCCAATCTGCCGATGCGCGATGCCATCGACGCGGCCGCGGTGAAGGTGCGCGAGGGCACACCGCTGAGCAAGGCGCTGGCTGTCTCGAAATTGTTTCCGCCGATCGCCATGCACCTGATTTCCAGCGGCGAAGCGTCCGGCAAGCTCGACGAGATGCTGGATCGCGCCGCGGAGAATCAGGAACGCGAAGTGGAAACCCTGGTCGCCGCGCTAATGGGCGTATTCGAGCCGGTGCTGATCCTGACGATGGGCGGCGTGGTGCTGGTAATCGTGCTGGCCATCCTGCTGCCGATCTTCGACCTGAACCAGCTGGTCAAATAAAAACCTTCAGGCCACGCTGGCCTTTTCAGAGCCTGTGCAGGGCGGCGCTAGTCCTGCCGCACACGGTGGTTTTGCCAGCGCCACTTCGAGCAGCTTGCTGATGCGCGCGGGCACATCCCTTTCCACTTCCAGCACTGCCACGCGAATCGCGTTTGCAAAAGAGAGCGCGTCGGCGCTGCCGTGGGATTTGATGACGATGCCGTTGAGCCCGGCGAAACTGGCGCCGTTGTAGTGGCGCGGGTCCATGCGCTTGCCCAGAGCTTTGAGCGCGGGCATGGCCATCGCCGCCGCGGTCTTGGTGAAGATGCTGCGGGTGAATTCTTCCTGCATGAACTGCCGCATCATCTTGGCCACGCCCTCGCCGGTCTTGAGCGCGATGTTGCCGACGAATCCGTCGCAGACCACCACATCGATATCGCTGAGGAAGATGCCATCACCTTCCACGAAGCCGGTGTAATTGAGGCTGGAGGCGCCGAGCAGGGCGGCGGCGGCCTTAATCATGTCGTTGCCCTTGATCTCCTCCTCGCCGATGTTGAGCAGCGCGACCTTGGGCCGTTCGATGCCGTAAACGGCGGTGACGATGGCCGAGCCCATGACCGCGAACTGGAACAACTGCTCGGCGGTGCATTCGGCGTTGGCGCCCAGATCCAGCATATGGACATGGCCGTTGATCGAGGGAATGGCGGAGACGATGGCCGGACGGTCGATGCCCGGCAGGGTCTTGAGCACGAAACGCGCGGTCGCCATCAGCGCGCCGGTATTGCCGGCGGAGACCGCGGCCTGCGCACGGCCGTCCTTGACCAGGTTGACGGCGATACGCAGCGAGGAATCCTTCTTGCCGCGCAGCGCCTTCGACGGCTGCTCGTCCATCTCGACCACTTCGCTGGCGTGCTGTATAGCCAGCCGCGATTCCGGCACATGCCTGTGAGTGGCCAGCGTCCGCGCCAGCGCGCTTTCGTCGCCAACCAGGATCAGACTGAGTTCCGAGATCTCCTTCAACGCCAGAAGAGCCGCGTCCACGGTCACCGTGTGACCGTGATCGCCGCTCATGGCATCTACGGAAATGACGACGGGTGCGACCATTGCGGGCGCCCGTGTTGAGGCTTATTCGCCCGCGGGTTCCGGCGCCGCCTTGGCGTCAATAACCTTCTTGCCGCGGTAAAAACCGTCGGCAGTGACGTGATGGCGCAGGTGCGTCTCGCCGGAGGTCGAATCCACCGACAGCGCGGGCGCGCTCAGTGCATCGTGCGAGCGGCGCTGACCGCGCTTGGAACGGGACTTCTTGGATTTCTGGACAGCCATTTCAAACTCCGTCGGGCCTTTTGCCCGTTACATCAGTTTCTTCAAATCCGCGAATGGGTTCTGTTTTTCCCGGCGGGCTTGCTCAGCCCGCCCCGTGTCCGGCGCGGCGCTGGCGATATTTTCGCACGAATCGCAGCGCGGCAGCATCGGCAATGCCAGCAGCACTTCGTCTTCCACCACTTCACGCAGCAATAAAGTGTCGTCCTGCACCCAGTAAGGCTCGCAGTCCTTCCACAGCCGCGCTTCTTCTTCCTCGCTCTGCACCAGCCGCAGATCCACTTTCAGATCCAGCGGCGAGGCATAGGCCTGACCGCAGCGGCGGCAGTTCAGCATCACTGTGCCGCCAACCGTTCCGGTCAATGCCGGATAGCCGGCCGATTTCCGCGCCAGCAGGTCCACCTGCAGTTCGCCGTCGCCGCCGGCCAGCGCTTCCACCAGCCGCGGCAGCGTGTTGACTGCCACCGCACCGGCGTAATGCTGCTGGTGCTTGACCGCCGTGGACGCGCGGACTTTCTGCGGAATCGACATGGACAGCCCCGGCAAGGGCGCGAATGATAGAGTTCGACCCCTCTCAAGTCAAAGCCAGATCACGGATTCCGCGATGATTCAGCGCATTTCAGAGCAGTTTCCGCTGATTCTTGCCTCCGGCTCGCGTTATCGCGCGGAACTGCTCGCGCGCCTGCGGCTGCCCTTCGTTGGAATCGCGCCCGATCTGGACGAGTCCGCCCTGCCCGGCGAAACCCCGCGTCAGCTCGTGCAAAGACTGGCGGTGGCCAAGGCGCAGGCCCTGGCGCAACGGTATACCGGACGTTGGGCGCTGGGCTCCGACCAAGCCGCGTCGGCGGGTGGCCGCATACTCGGCAAGCCCGGCACGCGCGAACGGGCGGTTGAACAACTGGACTTCCTGTCCGGTAAATCCGTGGAATTCCTGACCGCCGTGGCCCTGGTTAACGGTGAAATCGCCCACACCGGCATTGACGTGACCACCGTGCAGTTCCGCAAGTTGAGCCGCGCCGAAATCGAGCGCTACGTGGATGCGGAACCCGCGCTGGACTGTGCCGGCAGCTTCAAATGCGAGGGCCTGGGCATCACGCTTTTCGAAAGCATCCGCAGCGATGATCCCACCGGCCTGATCGGCCTGCCGCTCATTCTCGTGCGGCGTCTCTTGGCGCAGGCGGGCTGTTCCCTGCCCCAATAGAACGCCACCCGCCCGCGACACGGCGTTTTTGCGCAGCAAAACGGGTGCGGGAGCGGGTGGCGGGGTGCCGACCTTAGTTTTAGTCACGGGCTTCGGGCACCTCCCGCACCCATTGCCCTTCGGGCAAGCACCGTGTCGGTGCCCGCTCTGCCGGTCAGCTGGTTGAATGATGTTTATAAATATCGACTAAATTTAATTATATTGAATTT
>JBOICL010000346.1:0-4972 GCA_050740055.1 Stenotrophobium sp. | reverse complement strand
CGCCGTGGGTTTTGCCAAAGGTGTGACCACCGGCAATGAGTGCAACGGTTTCTTCGTCGTTCATCGCCATGCGTGCAAAGGTTTCACGGATATCACGAGCCGCGGCAATCGGGTCCGGCTTGCCGTTGGGGCCTTCCGGGTTGACGTAGATCAAGCCCATCTGCACAGCACCCAGGGGATTTTCGAGGTTGCGGTCGCCGGAGTAGCGTTTGTCATCGAGCCACTTGCCCTCGGAGCCCCAGTAGATGTCCTCATCCGGTTCCCAGGCATCCTCGCGCCCACCGGCGAAGCCGAAAGTTTTGAATCCCATCGATTCCAGAGCGACGTTTCCTGCCAGGATCATCAGGTCGGCCCATGAAATTTTCTGACCATACTTCTGCTTGATCGGCCACAGCAGCCGGCGCGCCTTGTCGAGGTTGACGTTGTCTGGCCAACTGTTGAGCGGCGCAAAGCGTTGCATGCCGGCGCCCGCACCGCCGCGGCCGTCACCTATGCGGTAGGTGCCCGCGCTGTGCCAAGCCATGCGAATGAACAGGGGACCATAGTGACCGAAATCTGCGGGCCACCAGTCCTGCGAATCGGTCATCAAGGCATGGAGATCCTTAATCACGGCATCGAGGTCGAGACTCTTGAATGCTTCAGCGTAGTTGAACGACTTGTCCAAGGGGTTGGACAGTGCAGAATGCTGATGCAGCATCTTCAGGTTGAGCTGATTGGGCCACCAGTCCGCGTTGGTTATGGCGCTAGCCACTGCCTGCTTGGCAGCGCCGCCCGAGAATGGACACTTTGCTTCGTTAGACATCGTTATCTCCTTTGGTCGCGTGCAATCGGTAATTAATGTTTCTCGGCGTAAGCGCCAAGATCGTTCATCAAGGTATTCTTGAACGGCAAGCGGCGGGTTAAGCACCAAGTCATGTAAATGGACATGAGAAACTCCGTTTTGTTATGTGCAGCTATCCTCTGCCTCGCTATTTTATTAATCCAATTAAATTATTTTTAACTTTCAATGTGTATTGACTATTGAAAGAATGTCGAGCACCTGGACGGCCAAAGATGGTGGCATTGTTGGCATACAACAGCGAACGGCCGCTACCGGCACGTTACCAATATAAGTCCATTCAAAATCCAATTGGCCTTCGCCCAGTGCAGTAGGCATTTCAGGCCTAGTTTGCCCGCAAAGATTAAAGTGAAATGAATTGTTTGTATCAGTTCAATAAAGTATCCCTATTAAGCAGGATACCCAGTAATGCTGCGGATTTTCTTGTAAAGCGGCTTCAGGCGCGGATACAGCTCTCGGTACACGTCCCGGTAGAGCGCATCGTAAATCTTGTGCGCCTGGGCATCCGGCTCGAAAACCCGGCCGCTGCGTGTCATCGCTTTGACCGCGCTGGCGTAGTCCGCGTGCAGCCCCAGCCCCACCGCCAGATTGATGGCCGCGCCCAGTGCGGAGGTTTCATAAATCTCCGGCCGTTCCGCCTGCAATCCGAACACGTCCGCCGTGATCTGCATTGCCTGATTGCTCTGCGAACCACCGCCCGCTACCACGAGCCTGCGTACCTTGCGCCCGATACGCTTTTCGATCTGTTCCATGCCGGCGCGCAGGCCGTAGGCCAGTCCCTCGAGGATCGCGCGATATAGATGCGCGCGTGTATGCACGTCGCCAAAACCAATAATCGCGCCCTTGGCCTCGGGCCCTGGATCACGCACTCCTGGCGACCAGAACGGCTGCAGCGTCAGGCCCATGGCGCCCGGCGGTACATGTTTGATCAGGTCGTCGAACAGGGATTCGACCGCGACACCGCGCGCCTCGGCCAGCGCCTGTTCGCGCTGAGCGAATTCGCGCTTGAACCAGCTCACCATCCAGAAGCCGCGATAGATCTGGATTTCGGTGTTAAACGCGCCAGGCACTGCAGCAGGATAGGCAGGCAGCAGGCGCTGCACCTCGATATAGCGCGCCTGCGTCGTATTGATGGTAGCGGTCGTACCAAAGGACAGTTGCGCAATATCAGGTTCGAGCACACCGCAGCCCAGCACTTCGCAGGCCTTGTCCGCCGCGGCGGCGATCACCGGCAATCCTGATGGCAGTCCCAGCACGCTGGCGGCGGCTTGGGACAATTCGCCGAGTTTTCCTCCCGGCTGAACCAGCCGTGGCAACTGCTGCGGGCGCACGGCCAGTGCCTTCCACTTGAAGTCGCCAGATGCTGCCCAAGTCTGGCGCTTGTAGTCGAAGGGGACGTAACCGACCTGGCAGCCGGCCGAGTCCACGTAGTCATTCACCAGCCGGTGCGTGATCCAGCCGGACAGGAACAGAAATTTTTCCGTTTCGCGCCAGAGTTGCGGCTGGCACTGGGCGAACCAGTTGGCCTCCGCCTCGATCTGCATGTGATGCACCAGATCGGTCGCGCCAGCGAGGCGGAACAGGCCATTCCACAACGCGCCCAACTGTGGCGGCGCATCGCAGCGGCGCTGGTCCAGCCACACGGTTGCAGGACGCAGCACCCGTCCTGCCGCATCGACGCAGATCATGGTGTCACGCTGCGTGGTGAGCGCTAGGCCGGTGATCTCCTGTGGCCGCACGACGCCCTGCTCCAAGATCTTGCGGCAGCTTTCGACAACCGCGTTCCAGTAAGTCTCCGGATCCTGTTCCGCCCAGCCCGGCTGCGGTGAGTGGTAAACCGGTTCGATCGCCGTCTGCGCCTTGACCAGCAGGTTTCCATCGGCATCGAACACAATCGCCCGCGCGCTTTGCGTCCCGACATCAATGGCTAGCAAGCGGGCAGGTTTCATGTGGAGGGAGGCGTGTGGTGCCGTTTCCAGTCGGTCGCGTACCGCACCTCCTCCACAGCCCAACGCGCATCATCCCAACCCAGTTCTGTACGACAGATTTCACTCACGCGCGGCAGGATCTCGCGCCCGCCGTTCGCCATGACCAAGCCGATGCGGGTGCGACGCATGAGGAGATCATCCAGATGCACGACCTGTTCGTTACGCGCGGCCCAGCGCAGCTCCGCCCAGCAGTAAGGCGTGTGCGCAATCGGCTTCAATTCATCGGGTTCTGCACAAGCCAACAGGGACTGCGCCGCCTGTGCACCATAACGGCCATATAGACGGCGATGAGTTTCGCTGATCGCTGCCTCGAATACCGGCTGCTCCTCAACCGGCGCCAGCGCGGGACATTGACGCGCGGCTTCGTGCAAAACCTGCCGCGCGGTAACGCGGAAGGTCGTGAGCTTGCCGCCGGTAATATTGACCAGGCCCGGACTGCTCCACATCGCGGATTCGCGCGATTCAGCAGAAGGATCGCCCTTGCCACCGGCAACGACCGGCCGCACGCCGGAATAGCAGGCGATGGCATCGGAAACGGTCAATTTCAATTCCGGAAACTGGAATGCCAGACCTTCCAGCAGATACGCGACTTCGCCGCTGGTCATCGCCGGGTGGTCGAGTCCTGCGTCGTGGTCGAGATCGGTGGTGCCATAGACCACCGCCCCTTCCCAGGGATAAGCAAACATCGGCCGCTCATCGCGCGGGTGCAGCCACGACACCGCCTGTCTCAACGGAAACCGCGAGGATGGAAAAACCAAGTGACTCCCGCGCAACGGCCGCAGCTTGATACTACCGTCCGGCGCTCCCGGCAGATGGTCCGCCCATGCGCCGCCGGCATTGATGACGACATCGGCCGTGACCTCGCGCGTTTGCCCGGACACAGCATCGGCGAGGCGCACACCACTGACGCGTCCATTGCCCGTCGTTATTTCGGCGGAGACGTAGTTCAGAGCTGCGGCTCCGGCCGTCACCGCATCGAGGATCAGCCGCAGCACCAGCCGCGCGTCATCCGTGCCCGCATCCACATAACTCACTGCGCCGAGCAGATCCGGTCTGCGCAGATGGGATTCGTACTCAAGCAGTTGCGCAGACGACAACCAGCGCGATGCCTTGACGCCGGCCATGAGGTCATAAATCCACAGGCCCATGCGCATGGTGAACTTGCCGGGCTTGCGGCCACGGTACAGGGGCATCAGGAATTGCAGCGGCTCCACTAGACCCGCCGCCTCGCGCAGCAGGCGCTGGCGTTCACGCACAGATTCCAGCGTGAGTTTCCACTGGCCGTTCTTCAGGTAGCGCAACCCGCCATGCACCAGCTTGGATGACCATGACGAGGTGCCGGAGGCAAAATCGCGCCGCTCCACCAGCAGCACCTTCGCACCCGTGCGTACCGCTTCACGCAGGATACCCGCGCCAGTTATGCCGCCACCGATAATGACGGCATCGAAATGCGCCGGCAGCGCCGACAATTCAGTGCGTGACATGCGGCTTGGGCTCGACCTGTTCCGCTAGCAAGTGATCGGCGATGGGCGTGAGGAACATCGGCGGCCAGGTTTCTTCTACCGCGTCGAGCATCTGCTGCGAAAGCTTTTCGTCCTGCTCGTGCAGCGTGCAGGCACTCTCCCAAGTCTGCCGGTCCGGCCACTGTGCGTAAGCCACCCAGCTGCCGTAATGGGTCCTGTGCAAGCGTGAACCCTGCGCGCCACGCTGCATCAGCGACTGCGTCAGCGCTTCCCAGGCCTCGCGGAACCGGGCTTCCATGCCGCTCTTGAGCCGCCACTGGTAGATGACGGCGAAACCCGTCTTTGGTGAATTCATTACGTGTTCCTAAACGAACAACTTGCCCGGATTCATCATGCCCTGCGGGTCGAACTCGCGCGCCATCGCGCGGATCAGGTCCATCCCCAGCGCGCCCTTTTCGGCTGGTAGGTAGGGCGCATGGTCTGCGCCGACACCATGCTGGTGGCTGATGGTGCCGCCGTGAGCGACGATGGTTTCAGAGACCTTGCTCTTGAGCCGACGCCAACGCTCGAAGTCGGCTTCGTGCGAACCGGCGCAGCGGAACACAAACGTTGAATAGATGCTGCAACCCTGGCGATAGACATGCGACAGGTGCGTGAAAGCGTGCACGCGCTCGTCCTCCTGC
>JBOICL010000345.1:0-2708 GCA_050740055.1 Stenotrophobium sp. | reverse complement strand
AGTTTCTTTGGATAGTGTTGCCGAGCAGAAAAGCGAGCGCGTTTCTCCGTCGGCGCATCCAACCGCGCAATATCTTGGCCTTGAGCATATCGAAGCGCACACCAATGCGATTCTGGCGACGGTCCCCGCGTCGACGATGGCAAGCAGTTCTGTGGTTTTCTCTGCCGGTAACGTGCTCTATGGACGGATGCGACCGTACTTGAATAAAGTTGCACGTCCAAATTTCGAGGGCCTTGCTTCTGCCGAGTTCATCGTCTTTCCAGAAAGCGAGGCGCTTGATCCAGAATTTCTGCTGAAACGACTTACCGCAAGTGATTTTGTGCAATTCGCGTGCAGCCAGTACGAAGGTGATAGGCCGCGCGTCAAGTTCGATCAGCTTGGAAAATTTCAACTCAACCTCCCGCCACGCGCCGAACAAACCCGCATCGTCGCCAAGCTCGAAGAACTGCTGTCCGGCCTCGACGCCGGCGTGGCGGAATTGAAGGCCGCGCAGAAGAAGCTCGCGCGATACCGTCAGTCGCTGCTGAAAGCCGCCGTCGAAGGCGCGCTCACCGCCGACTGGCGCGAGCAACAAAAAACCGTTCGCCCTGATGGTGAGCCTGGTCGAACCATCGAAGGGCGTTCATCCGTTCATGGTTCGACAAGCTCACCACGAACGGATGAACAGGAAACCGGCGCCGAACTCCTGCAACGCATCCTCACCGAACGCCGCGCGCGCTGGGAAGGCAGGCAACTCGCCAAATTCCAGCAACAAGGCAAACCTGCGCCCAAGGACTGGCAAGCCAAATACCCCGAACCCGCCACCCCCGATACCCGCGACCTTCCCGCACTGCCGGAGGAGTGGGTGTGGGCGACTCTCTCGCAGATAGGATGGCTGGACCGGGGGCGCTCCCAACATCGGCCGAGAAATGCGCCTCATCTCTATGGCGGGCCGTATCCGTTCGTTCAAACGGGGGACATCCGCCGCTCGGACACGTTCCTTGATCGTGTTGAAGCTACTTACAGCGAGGAAGGTCTTGCTCAAAGCAAGCTCTGGCCCGTTGGCACCATGTGCATAACGATCGCCGCGAATATCGGCAAGACGGCGATTCTGGCGATGGAGGCCTGTTTCCCGGACAGCGTCGTAGGATTTCTCCCGGCAAGCGAGGATGTCTCTGTGCGTTACGTGGAATACTTCATGCGCACCGCTCAGCGAATGCTTGAGGATGAAGCTCCCGCAACCGCGCAGAAGAACATCAACATCGAGATTCTTGAAAAAGTCAGTATCCCGTTGCCGCCTCCTGAAGAACAGGCGCGGCTTGTGGAGTTACTCGATGATTTGCTTGCAGCCACCAAGGCTCAAGAGCATGCGGTTGCGCATTCCCTCACCCAATCCACCGCCCAACGCCAAAACCTCCTGCGCGCCGCCTTTGCCGGCCAGCTTGTGCCGCAGGACCCGAACGATGAACCAGCGTCGGTGCTATTGGAGCGTATCCGTAAGCAGCGGGCCGCTGAACCCAAAACCGCGCGCATGCGTGGTCGCAAGGCCAAGGAGAGCGCATGAGCAGCCGGAAAGAGGAGCAGTTTTCGCTGTTCGAAAACGAAACACCGGCGCGGACGACTGAAGCGGTGACGCCTGCAGGCAAGTTCAGTAACTTCATCGTTTACGTGGACGAGAGCGGCGACCACGGCATGCAGACGCTGGACCCGAACTATCCGGTCTTTGTGCTCGCCTTCTGCGTGTTCTACAAACGGCACTACGCTGAAAAGGTGGCTCCTGCGCTGCAGAAATTCAAGTTCAATCATTTCGGTCACGATCTTGTGGTTCTGCATGAGACCGAAATTCGCAAGGAAACTGGTGCTTTCAAATTTCAGAATCGACAGCACAAGCAACATTTCTTTGGCGAGCTGACGAGCATTATCGACGCGAGCAACTTCATCCTGATCAGTTGCATAATCGACAAGGAGCAGTTACGCCGCAAGGGTGGCGCGACACCGCCTAACCCCTATCACGTGGCGCTGGGTTTTTGTCTCGAAACACTCTACGAACTGATGCAGGAGAAAAAACAGGACAGCAAGCAGACGCACGTGGTGGTGGAGTGCCGCGGAAAGAAGGAAGACAACGAGCTGGAGTTGGAATTCCGCCGCATCTGCGATGGCACCAACCGTATGGGCATACAGCTGCCGTTCGACATCATCTTTGCAGACAAGAGAGTGAATTCTGCAGGGCTGCAATTGGCCGATCTCGTTGCGCGGCCGGTTGGTTTGAGCGTATTGAGACCAACGCAGGAAAATCGCGCTTTCGATGTACTGAAGCGAAAATTCTTCTGCAGTGGAGGCCGCGAGAAAGTCGGCGAAGGCTTCGAGAACTGGGGCCTGAAAATTTACCCGCCTCCAGAAAGCGAAAAGCCCCGGTGAAACTCACCGAGGCCAGACGCCGACCGGGAACCCCCAGTCCACTTGTGATGAATTGTAGTCTGCCTTTGGATGCGGACGCAATGAAATTCAGTTGGCCTGGGTTTGCTGACAGGGCGCTCGTTGAATCATCGTTTCTCTGAAGCACCTATTTATTAAGAACAGATAGATATGCCTGATGGCCGTTTAATGAACACTTCCGGCTTATTAGCCCGGCCTTCGGATAATAAACCACAGTGACGGCACAACTAATTGTATAAAAACAGTTTTTACAAATTTTCATTATCTGGTGGCCCCTGCCAACCGCCCGCAGG
>JBOICL010000344.1:0-3233 GCA_050740055.1 Stenotrophobium sp. | reverse complement strand
GGATCTCACTGTCGTCTCCTACGGCGGCCCCGACGTCGGCATGTTGTGCGCCGCCGGCAAGGTCAGGAAGCTGATCTTCGCCTTCGTCACCATGGACGCAATTCCGCTGGAACCCTACTACCGCAAGGCGCGCGAGAGCGGCGCGTTGCAGGTCGAGGAGTATGACGAGGGCATGTTCGAGTGGGGCCTGCGCGCCGCCGGTATGCGCATGTCGTTTCTGCCGACGCGCTGCGGTCTCGCCACCGACGTGCTGGCGAAGAATCCGCGGCTCAAGACCATCGCTTCGCCCTACGCTGACGGCGAAGTCTACGTGGCGATGCCGGCGCTCAAGCTCGACGCCGCGCTGATTCACGTCAACGAGTCCGACCGTCTCGGCAACACCCTGCTGCGTGGTCACGACGTGTTCTTCGATCAGCTATTCGCACGTGCGTCCAGCCACACCATCATCAGCACCGAAGTACTGCACGACAAGCTGGAAGTCGACGCCGATACCGCCCGGCAGAATGCTTTCGAGCGTTACCTGGTGCAGAGCGTGGTGCATGCGCCCTGCGGTGCGCACCCGACTTACTTCGGCCCGAACTACGGGACGGATATGGAGCACCTCAAGCGCTACAACGCGTCGGCCACCGAGGAAAACGGCTGGCAGAAGTACGTGGACGAGTTCGTGAATGTCGGCGAGGCGGCGTATCTCGCCAAAATCGGCGGGACTGAACGCGTATCCAAACTCAAGCTGCCGGTGTACTGAGCCATGAGACTCGACCTTATCCATGTCCTGCGAGTTCGCGCTGTCTCATGGCTGCGCCGACTCGCGACGCTAGGATCCCCGCGCTTCGCGCTGGGCCCCTCCACGCTACTCGCGACGCTATGACCCACGCCACTCTTGCAGAACTGATGATTACCGCCGGCAGCGAAGCCTGGCGCGGCAACGGCGAAGTGCTCGCCTCCGGCATCACCACTATCCCGCGCCTCGCCGCCAGCTTGGCGAAGATGACGCACTCGCCCGAACTGCTGATGACCGACAGCGAGGCCTACCTCGTGTCCGAGCCGGTGCCGCTGGGCGCGCGCGCTGCCGATTACGTGCCGAAGTACGAGGGCTACATGTCCTTCGACCGCGTGTTCGAATGCGTCTGGGGCGGCAAGCGCCACGCCATGATCGGCCCGACGCAGATCGACCGCTGGGCGCAGACCAACCTCTCCGTGGTCGGCGATTACGCCAAGCCCAAGGCCGCGGTGCTGGGCGTGCGCGGGCTGCCGGGCAACAGCATCAATCACATCAACTCGTTCTTCGTGCCGGCGCACAACACCCGTGTGTTCGTCGCCGGAGAAGTCGACATGGTCTCCGGCGTCGGCTACAAGGCCGAGCGCTGGGGCGCCGGCATGCGGCGCGACTATGCCGTGATCAGCATTGTCATCAGCGATCTCTGCGTGATGGACTTCGGTGGCCTCGATCATGCTGCACGTGTGACTTCGCTGCATCCGGGCGTCACGTTCGAGCAGGTGCAGGCTGCCACCGGTTTCCCGCTGCTCAAGGCCGATGACCTCGGCATCACTCCGCTGCCGACGGCGGAGCAGTTGAGCATCATCCGCAAGCTCGATCCGCACAACTTGCGCGGCATGGTGCTGAAGAACAATCCTCCTGCGATCAAGGCGGCGGCGTAAAGATGAACGCCCCCGCCAAAATCCCGGTACTCGAAGGCTGGTTCACGCTCGACGAAAGCACGCCACACCTGATCGGTTCGCGCTGCACGTCCTGCGGCACCTACTATTTTCCCAGGCAGAAAAATTTCTGCCGCAATCCGGACTGTGCCGGCGAGACCTTCGAAGACGTGCAGCTCTCGCGCAGCGGCAAGCTGTGGTCGTTCACCAATGCCGCCTACCAGCCGCCGGAGCCTTACGTTCAGGTGGACAAGGATGCGTTCGTGCCCTTCGCCATCGCCGCGGTGGAACTGGCGAAAGAAAAAATGATTGTGCTGGGCCAGGTCGTGGCCGGTGTCGGCGTTGAAGTGCTCAAAGCCGGAATGGCGATGGAACTGGTGCTGGAACCGTTAGCCGACGGCAATCTCACCTGGAAATGGAAACCTGCCTCGTGAGTACTAATAAAGACATCGCCATCCTCGGCGTCGGCATGCACCCCTGGGGAAAGTGGGGGAAGAATTTTGTCGAGTACGGCGTCGTCGCCGCGCGTGCCGCGTTGGCCGATGCCGGCGTCAACTGGCGCGACGTGCAGTTCGTCTCCGGCGCCGCCACCATCCGCAACGGCTATCCCGGCCAGGTCGCCGGCGCGACTTTCGCGCAGGCGCTGGGCTGGCAGGGTGCGCAGGTCAACACCAGCTACGCTGCCTGCGCCTCTGGTTCGCAGGCGCTGGCCGCTGCGCGTTCAAAGATTCTCTCCGGCGAATGCGAAGTGGCGCTGGTGATCGGCTCCGATACCACGCCCAAGGGTTTTCTCAAACCTGCGCCCGGCGAGCGGCCGGACGATCCGGACTGGGTGCGTTTCCGCATCGGCATCACCAACCCGACCTACTTTGCGCTGTACGCCCGTCGCCGCATGGAAATGTATGGCGACACCCAGGCCGACTTCGCGCTGATCAAGGTCAAGAACGCCGAGCACGGCTTTACCAACATCAACGCACGCTACCGCAAGAAATTCACCGTGGCGGATGTCGCCGCATCGGCGATGGTCGCTGACCCGTTGCGGCTGATGGATATCTGCGCGACCTCGGATGGCGCCGCCGCCATCATCGTTTCCAGTCTCGAATACGCGAAAAAAATTGGCAAAGCTAATGCGCCGCGCGTCGCCGCGATCTCGACGGTGACGCCGACCTTCGCCTCGGAAATCGTCGAGATGCCGGACATCGCAACCGATTCCGCAGTCGCTGTCCCCGCGCAGAGCTTCCGTGCCGCGCTGCCACGCAAGGCTTATGAAGAAGCCAGTATCGGCCCTAAGGATGTCAGCCTTGCCGAGGTCTACGATCTGTCGACCGCGCTGGAAATGGACTGGATGGAAGATCTGCAACTCTGCGCCCGCGGCGACGCGGCCCAGCTGGTGCGCGAAGGTGCCACACGGATCGGTGGCCGCTTGCCGATCAATACTTCAGGCGGTCTCGCCTGCTTCGGTGAGGCAGTGCCGGCGCAAGCGCTGGCACAGGTTTGCGAACTGACTTGGCAGTTGCGCGGTCAGGCCGGCGAACGCCAGGTTATTAACGCCAAGGTCGGTATCACCGCCAACCAGG
>JBOICL010000343.1:0-2699 GCA_050740055.1 Stenotrophobium sp. | reverse complement strand
CAGCATTTCTGACCATCGATAGGGAGCATCAATGCGCAAATACGTAGGTTTTCTCGCCACGGCCGGTTTCGCTCTGCTGCCGGTCGCCTCATTCGCCGCCGCGCCCACACTGGGCGAGGTTTTCGACGCCTCCGGCATCAAGGAAAGCGGTTATCTGGATGCGTCCTATGTTTTCACCAATGTGTCGAAAGCCGCTCCCGGCGACCGGGGTGGTCTGGACGGCAACCGCGACTCGTTTAGCCTGAATCAGGCTGGGCTCACTTTGTCCAAGCAGCCCACGGAAGGTTTCGGTGGCCTAGTCAACGTGATCGCCGGCACCGATGCGCCCGCGATCAACGGCGCCTATGGCGTTGGCGCGAGCGATTTCAGTCTCACGCAGGCCTATCTGCAGTACGCGACCGGCGGCTGGACCATCATCGGCGGCCGCTTTGTGACCCTGGCCGGTGCCGAGGTGATCGACCCCACGCAGGACGCCAACGCGTCCCGCTCGCTGCTGTTCAATTACGCCATCCCGCTGGTGCACACCGGCGTGCGCGCGACCTACAAGTTCAGCGATGTTGTCAGCGTCGTCGGTGGCCTCAATAACAGCGTCACCGGCATCGCGGGCGACACCAACAAACAGAAGACCGTCGAACTGGGCCTGATGCTCACTCCCTCCTCTGCCGTCAGTGTGTCGCTGGTCGAGTACTACGACACGGTTAACAACTCGGGCGGCGCTGCCGGTTTCGGCACCGCGCATCGCACCAGCGACACCGATCTTGTGGTGACTTACCAGGCCACCAAGGCCCTGTCGTTCGGCGTGAATGGCGACTACTTGAAGCTGTCGGTGGACGGCGGCCCAAGCCCCAAACTCGTGGGCGTGGCGCTCTACAGCAGCTACCAGTTCTGCGACAAGCTCAAGGGCTCGCTGCGCGGCGAATACGTGAAGGTCAATGACGCGGGCGCCGCCGCGGGGCTGCTGCCTGGCGCTGCCAAGACAATCAAGGAAGTGACCTACACCCTGGATTACGCCGCGGCTAAGAACTTCGACCTGCTGACCGAAGCGCGTTACGACCGGGCTAGCACAAACGTGTTTGGCACGGCGGCCGCCACCAAGAATACCCAGGCCAGCCTGGAGTTGAAGGCGCTGTACAAGTTCTGAGTTATTCCTGTTGCCGCTGTAAAGAAGGGGCCGCTTGCGGCCCCTTCCTCGTTGGCGGCTCAGGCGTGGCCGCGATCCAGTTCGCGGTAGCGCACCGCTTCGGCGATATGGCTCGTAGCGATGGCGTCTGCGCCGGCGAGGTCGGCGATGGTGCGCGCCACTTTCAGCACACGGTGATAGGCGCGCGCCGACAGGCCCAGCCGCGACATCGCGGTGAGCAGCAGTTCGCGCGCGGGTTTTTCCAGCGCGCAGTCACGGTCGATTTCCGCTGGAGCGAGGCGCGCATTGGGTTTGCCGGCACGGCGGATCTGCCGTTCGCGGCTGCGCATCACGCGCTCGCGCACGGCGACGCTGCTCTCGGCCGGCGCGGGGTTTTCGCCGCCCAGGGCCGCGGCCTCCACGCGCGGCACGAACACGTGCAGATCGATGCGATCGAGCAGCGGCCCGGAGATGCGTGCGCGGTAGCGGCCAACCTGGTCCGGCGTGCAGCGGCATTTGCCGGAAACGTCGCCGAGATAGCCGCAGGGGCAGGGATTCATCGCCGCGATGAACTGGAAGCGCGCGGGGAAATCCGCCTGTCGCGCGGCGCGCGACACCGTGATATGGCCGCTCTCCAGCGGTTCGCGCAGCACTTCCAGCACGCGGCGGTCGAATTCGGGGAGTTCATCCAGAAACAGCACGCCCAGATGTGCCAGCGTGATTTCGCCGGGCCGTGGTGTGGAACTGCCGCCGACCAGCGCGACGCCGGAGGCGGTGTGATGCGGCGCGCGATAGGGCGGCACGCCCCATTTGCGTGCATCGAAGCCGCCCTGCCCGACAGAGGCGACGGTCGCCACTTCCAGCGCCTCGTCCTCGGTCAGCGGCGGCAGGATGCCGGGCAGGCGCGCGGCGAGCATGGATTTGCCGGAGCCGGGCGGCCCCAGCATCAGCAGGGAATGCGCGCCGGCGGCGGCGATTTCCAGTGCGCGACGGGCCTGATGCTGGCCGCGAACTTCGGCCAGATCGGGAATGTTGGAAGGCTGCGCGGCGGGCGGTGTTGGCGCGATCGGTTCGAGACTGCGCGCATGCAGTGCGGCGCACAGCGCACCGAGATGGTGCGCGGCATAAATCCGTGCACTACGGGCGAGCCCCGCTTCGGCGGCGCTGGCGGCGGGTACCAGCAGGCCACGGCCTGCGACGGCGGCCTTGAGCGCGGCGGGCAGCGCGCCGGGCACGGCGCGGATCTCGCCGGACAGCGACAGTTCGCCCAGCACTTCGAGATTTTCCAGCGCCTCGGCGGGGATCTGCGCGGAGGCGGCGAGGATGCCCAGCGCGATGGCCAGATCGAAGCGGCCGCCTTCCTTGGGCAGGTCGGCGGGCGCCAGATTGCAGGTGATGCGGCGGTTGGTGAATTCGTAGCCGCAGCTGGTGATGGCGGCCTTGACGCGATCCTTGGCCTCGCGCACCGCGGCTTCCGGCAGGCCGACGATGTTGAGGCCCGGCAGGCCCGGTGCGAGGTGGACTTCCACCGTGACCAGTTCGGCCTGCAGGCCGGTCTGGGCGCGGGACAGAACGGTGG
>JBOICL010000342.1:0-3027 GCA_050740055.1 Stenotrophobium sp. | reverse complement strand
GATGCTGGACCTGCTGATGCAGCTGCAGCAGAAGGCGCCGGTGAAATTCGAACTGTTCGCGGTCAACATGGACCAGAAACAGCCGGGTTTTCCCGAACACGTGCTGCCGGAATACCTGAAGTCCGCGGGCGTGCCCTTCCACATCCTCGAGCAGGACACCTACTCGGTGGTCAAGCGCGTGATCCCGGAAGGCAAAACGATGTGCAGCCTGTGCTCGCGCATGCGCCGCGGGGCGCTGTACCGCTACGCCGAGGAGCAGGGCTTCACCAAGATCGCGCTGGGCCATCACCGCGACGACATCGTCGCCACGTTTTTCCTCAACCTGTTCCACGGTGGCAAGCTGGCGGCGATGCCGCCCAAGCTGCAATCCGACGACGGCAAGAACGTCGTCATCCGCCCGCTGGCGTATTGCCGCGAGACGGACATCGCCGAATACGCCGGCCTGCGCAATTTCCCCATCATCCCCTGCACGCTGTGCGGCTCGCAGGAAAACCTGCAACGCAAGCAGGTGCGCCGGCAGATGGACGAGTGGGAGCGGCAGAATCCGGGGCGGCTGGACCAGATTTTCGGCGCGCTCACCAACGTCGCGCCTTCGCAACTGGCCGATCCCAAACTGTTCGACTTCGCGGGGCTGGGCGGCGACGCCAAATCCGCGCACAACTGGCTGATGGCTCATGAACCGGATTAAGCGCTTGCGTCAAATGACCTTGTGCCTGTCGCTGCTGCTGTTCAGCGCCGGCGCGCTGGCGGCGGACGCCGCGCCCTTCCTGTGGCAGGTCCAGGGCGCGAAGGCCAAACACTATTTGCTGGGCTCGGTGCACCTGCTGCCGTCTTCCGCGCAGCCGCTGCCCGCGTCGCTGACGCAGGCCTATCAGGACACCCAGGGCGTGGTGTTCGAGAGTGATTTCGCGACGCTGGCCGATCCCAAGACGCAACTGGAAATGCTCGACGCCGCCAGCGCGCCCGACGGCCTGCGCGCCCTCATCAGCCCCGCGCTCTACGACAAGCTGAAGAAGCGCGCCGGCGAATTGAAGATGCCGCTGGACACGACCTGCGACCCTTACAAGCCGTGGTTCTGCGCGATGACGCTGGAACTGTTCAGCTTCCAGAAAGCCGGCTTCACGCCGGAAGACGGCATCGACCAGTTCTTCTACAACCGCGCGCTCGACGACGGCAAACCGATCCGCTGGCTGGAAGACGCTGAGGCGCACCTGGCGCTATTCACACAGATGCCGGACACGCTGGGCCAGCAGTTTCTCGCCGCCGAGCTGGACGATCAAACCTCGACGGGCGAGTCGCCGGAGGAACTGCTGCGCATCTGGCAGACCGGCGATATCGCGGCACTGGAAAAGCTCACGCATGAACTCAAGCAGCGCCATCCGCTGATCTATTCGCGCATGCTCGCCGACCGCAGCCGCGCCTGGCTGCCGCGCCTGCGCGAACTGCTGGACGGCGACAGCAGCGAACTCATCATCACCGGCGCCGCGCACGATGCCGGGCCGGATGGTTTGCCGGCGCTGCTCAAGGCGGCGGGTTATGTGGTGCAGCCGGTGACTGCGCCAGCCGCCGTTGCGCCGGCGGCAGCGGCAACCGTTGCGCCGGTGAAAGCCGCCGCACACTGAGGGCTGAAACGAAGCTGGGTCTGAGCACTCTTCTCAAATTTCCAGCGCGGGCCAGGTTAGCCCGCCCCAGGGCCGTCACCCCATCACCCTGACCCTCTCCCCCAAGGAGGAGAGGGAAAAATATTGCGCCCGTCCGCTTCCGCACACTGGCCGTTAAACTGGGAACAAAACACACACGGCCTCCAGTGAGACTACGCGCCCTCGCATTGCTGCTGTTCGGCATTTTTCCCGCGCTTGCGCAGGCGGGCGTGGACGTGCGCGTGCGCGGCCTCGACGACGACGAGACCGACAACGTCTATGCGCAGATCGGCCTGCTCGATTACGCAAAAAAGACCGATGCGGAAAAAGGCGAGTACGACGCCAACGAAGTGCAGCGGCAGTTCGCGCAGGGCAACCAGGACATCCGCGCGGCGCTGCAGCCCTTCGGCTGGTACAACCCGGTGATCAAGTCCGAACTGCGCGGCGCGATGCCGGACTGGACCGCGATCTACACGGTCGATCCGGGGCCGGCTACCGATGTCACGAAGATCGACATCCAGACAAGCGGCGAGGGCAAGGACGACACGGCGCTGCAAAAAATCGTGAAGCGGCCCTGGCTGCACACCGGCGAACGCCTGCAGCATGCGCGCTACGAGCGTCTCAAGAATCGCCTGCAGCAGGCCGCGCTCGCGGGCGGCTATCTCGACGCCAGCTTCACGCGCCGTGAACTTCGTGTGGACGTCAGCAACAACACCGCCGAAATCCTGCTGACGCTGGAGACCGGCCCGCGCTATTACTTCGGCGCCGTGACCATCGAGCAGGACGGCAGCCTCGATGACGCCTTTTTGCGCCGCTATCTCACGATCGCGCCCGGCGAGCCCTTCGACGCGTCCAAGGTGCTGGCGACGCAGTTCAACTTCACCGATCTCGGCTATTTCCAGACCGTGGACATCGAGACGCAGAAAGACAAGGCCGGACCGGACCGGCGCATTCCGCTGCTCATCCGCACGACGCCGAAGAAGCGGCAGGTCTTCAGGCTCGGCGCCGGCTACGGCACCGACACCGGCTTGCGCGCGCTCGCCGGCGTCGAGTTCCGCCAGCTCAACGAGGAGGGCCACACGCTGCGCATCGAGCTGCGGCCCTCGCAGAACATCAGCACCGCCATCGCCGACTACCGCATTCCCTCCGGTACTCACCCCGGCGATTCCGTCAGCTTCACCGGCCAGGGACTGAAACAGAATTTCCAGGGCATCGACGAAAAACTGTTTTCGCTGGGCAACGCCTACGAGCGTCAGCTTGGCGTCTGGTCGCGGCGCTATTACCTGACCTATACCCACGACGACTACACGCTGCCGGGTCAGCCGCCGCAAACCAGCCTGCTGCTGACGCCGGGCATCACCGTGAGCCGCACCGAACTCAACGATCC
>JBOICL010000341.1:0-3718 GCA_050740055.1 Stenotrophobium sp. | reverse complement strand
ACAAAACGCGGAAAGGTCACGAACTGTTCGGCAATGACGCGTAGGATGAAGTTGGGAACGTCCTTGAACGGCTCCGGTGCATTCTTTTCCATCTCATGCCCCTTGCCTTGCGCGAACAGCGACAGGCCCATGAGCACGATACCGCCGATGGCGTGCAGCAGGCCGCTGAACAGCAGCGCACTGACGACGTCTAGCGCGCCCAGCCAGAACAGCGGCACGGCTATGATGTGGATGATCAGGCTGGTGTGATTGCGGTGCTTATCCGCGTAATCCTTCCACTGCCAGTCCAGCAGTTCCTGGAAATTCATGGCGTCATGCCCTGTCCGGTCGGGTCCACGTGCCAGGCCGCGGGCGGTAGCTCGCCCTTCCAGTTTTTTGCGCGATGCTCGGCGCTGACATGCGTGTAGATGCCGCCGCGCACGTTGAATACGGCGGTCAGGCGCATGAAGCGCGGACTGGTCGCGGCAATAAGATCGTCGAGGATTTGATTGGTCACCGCCTCGTGGAAAGCGCCTTCGTCGCGAAAACTCCAGATGTAGAGCTTGAGCGCCTTGAGTTCCACGCACAATTTGTCCGGCACGTATTCCAAGTACAGCGTGGCGAAATCCGGCTGGCCGGTTTTCGGGCACAGGCAGGTGAACTCCGGCAGCCGCATGCGGATGCTGTAGTCGCGCTCGGCGGCGGGATTGGGGAAGGTTTCGAGGGTTTTGCTGGGCTTGGTCGGCATGGTTGATTGTGAAGCACTGGAATCAGGCCACCCGCTCTTGCTTGTTCTTGCTGCGACGATGTTATTATTTACTGACTTATATTTAAAATGGTCAATAATAAATAACATTTGCACTGGTTGAAACAGCAAGTGCGGGTGGCGTGAAAATTCTTCGGTGAAGATGTGAGGACGATAATTTACACTACGGCCCTCGCAATAAGGCCATTCACCCAACCGGCGCCTGTTTCACGGCCGCCCAACAAGACATAAATGCGACTTTCTGGCATCAAAATCGCCGGGTTCAAATCCTTTGTGGACCCGATTCAACTGCCGCTGCCGGCGAACCTGACCGGCGTCGTCGGGCCCAACGGCTGCGGCAAGTCTAATGTGATCGACGCGGTGCGCTGGGTGCTGGGCGAAACCAGCATGAAAAACCTGCGCAGCGACACGATGGAGGACGTGATTTTCAACGGCTCCAAGACGCGCAAGCCGGTGGGCCGCGCCAGCGTCGAGCTGAGCTTCGACAATTCCGACGGCCAGATCGCGGGCCCGTTCGCGGCTTATGCGGAAATCGCTGTGCGCCGCGAACTGACGCGCGACGGCAATTCGCAGTACTACCTCAACGGCCGCAAGTGCCTCAAGCGCGACGTGACCGACCTGTTCCTCGGCACCGGCCTGGGCGGCAAGAACCAGTACGCGATCATCGAGCAGGGCATGGTTTCGCGCATGATCGAGGCCAAGCCCGAAGAACTGCGCCAGTGGCTGGAAGAAGCCGCCGGTATCAGCAAGTACAAGGATCGCCGCAAGGAAACGGAATCCCGCATCAAGCAGACGCGCGAGAACCTGGCACGCCTCAACGACCTGCGCGTGGAAATCCAGCAGCGTCTGGAAGTGCTGCACAAGCAGGCGGCCAACGCCGAGAAGTACAAGGAATCCAAGGCGCAGGAGCGCCAGCTGCGCGCGGAGATTCTTGTGCTGCGCCAGCGCGCGCTGGTGGAGCAGTCGCAGTCGCACGAAGCCGGCATTGCCGATCTGGAAAAATCACTGGAAGAAACCCGCGCTGCGGTCATCGCCACCGAGGCCGCGCGCACCGCGGCCGAGGCCGGGCAGCGTGCCGTCGCCCATGCACTGAACGAGGAACAGAGCAAGGTCTACGAGGCGGAATCCGCGCTGGCGCGCCAGGAGCAGAGCCTCACGCATGCGCGCGAACTCAAGTCGCTGAAAGCGCGCGAACTGGATGAACTGTCGCGCCGCATCGCCGACATCGAACGCCGCAGCCAGTCCGAGCAGAAACGGCTGGAGGATTTGAACCATTCGCTGAACGCGCTGGACCAGCAGGCCAGGTCCGCGGAACAGCGCGAGAGCGATGCGCAGGGCGGTCTGATTGAAGCGGAAGAATCCTCGCAGAAAGAACAAAACCGCTGGGAGGAGTTCACCCAGCGCGCCGAGACACCGCTGTTCCAGACCGAAGGCGAGCGGGTGCGCGTGCAGCAGATGGAGCGTGCGCAGTTACAGATCGAGGAGCGACATAAGCGTCTGACTGCCGAGCGGCTGTCTCTGAATGCCGGACCGATACAGTCCAGCCTGCTCGACGTGGACGCGGAACTGGGCAATCTCAACAACGAGCTGTCGGAAGCGCAGTCGCGCCTGCAGACGCTGGACCGTGAGTTGCAGGCCCTGCGCGATGAGCGTTCCGCCGCCGAAGGCTCGCTGCACGAAGTGCGCCAGTTGCTGCAGGCTGCGCGCGGCCGCATGTCCTCGCTGGAGACCTTGCAGCATGCCGCGCTGCGTCAGGACGACGCCGAACTGAACGCATGGCTGCGCCAGCATGGCATGCACGAGTTGCCCCGTCTGGCCATGGCCCTGCAGGTGGAGGCTGGATGGGAAGGCGCAGTCGAGCATGTGCTCGATGGTCTGTTGCAGGCGCCGTTGCTGCCGCAGTTTGCCGACAAGATTCGCGGCATAGCATCGGCGCCGAAGGCGGGCGCGGTGCTCATGAACCAGTCCGCCGCGGATCATGGCGCCGCAGGCACACTAGCTGCGCGTGCCAGTGGCCCGGTCGCGGTGATGGATTTTCTGGCTGGCATTCATACCGCTACCACGCAAGACGAAGCTCTGTCGCGCGCCGCCAGCCTGGGCGCGGGCGAGTCGGTTATCACTCAGGACGGCGTCTGGCGCGGCCGTGACTGGGTGCGCTACCCGCGCCGCGACGAGGATCGCAGTGGCGTCATCGCGCGCGGCCAGTTGCTCAAGCAGCTCAAAACGCAGATCGAAGAGCAGTCACAGGCGGTGTTAGACAAGGAAAAAATTCTCGGCGAGCTGCGTAACCGTATCCAGGCGATGGAAACCGAGCGCCGCGACAAGGCCGGCCGTCACGACCAGTCTCGTGCGCGCCAGGCGCAACGCATGGCCTTCCGTCAGGCGCAGGCCGTGCGCCTGGAGCAGACCGAAGCGCGCATGACCGCGCTGAACAAGGACATCGACGCGCTCGATGCGCAGCGCGAACAGCATACGCACGAGTTGAGCGAAACCCGCCAGCGGCTGCTGTCCCTGGAAGCGGTCGCGAACCAGTTGCGCGACGAACGCTCACAGATCCAGCAGGCTCTGGCGAAAACCCGCGACGCCGTGCAGCGCGCGCGCATGACGCAGAGCCAGGCAACGCAGGCGCGCAACGAGCTGAACGTGCAGTTGGCCGGAAAGCGCAGTGCGTTGACCGCGGTTGAGCACAGCATCCGCGAACTTGCCGCGCAGGCCGAAGCGCTGGGCCATCAGCGTGAAGATCAGCAAAAGCAGGCGGCGGAACTGGATGTGCCCTTGCAGAACCAGTCGCAAAACGTCGAGCAGGCGCGAGCGGCGGTGCAGGGCGCGCGCGATCTGCAGCGCTCGGCGCGCGAAAAGCTCGAAGCCGCGGAGAAGGCGCTGGGCGCCGCCGTGCAAGCCGCACGCGCCGCGGAGTTCGCCAAGGACGCCGCGCTGGAAAAAGTGCAGGCCGCGAAGATCGAGTTTGAAAAC